>CAVJBM010000255.1:0-20979 GCA_963647775.1 Anaerovibrio sp. | reverse complement strand
TGACTGTAGGGCTGGGCTCGGGTTCTTCCGACGGACTGGGAGCGGGTGTGGGCTCCGCCGGCTGGCTGGACGCGGGCGTCTGCGTCGGACTGGGCGTGGGGGTGGGGACGGTCTGGGTGCAGGCCGCCAGCGTCAGCAGCAGCGCCAGGGCAAGAGAAAGGGCCAGGTGCTTTTTCATAAGTGTATCCCTCCTGTTTTTTGTGTTCCATATAATTAGACGGAGCAGACCGCGTTTTTGTGCCGCGAATTTGCACTTTTTTATTTTTTCAGCGAATCGCACAAATTCGGGCCGCCTGTGTCTGCTGTCAGCATAGCAGATGCAGGCGGCGAATGTCAATTACAGGAAGGTTAAAAATACTTACAGTCCGGTTACATTTGGCTACGAGCCGGTTACAACGGCTACGAGGCGGTTACAAAGAGCCATGAGAAAGCCGCTTGCTCACGCAGGCGGCTTTCTCATATATTAAGGAGGAGGATCGGCTTTACTTTTTGGCCGCGCGCTCCGCCGCCTTCCCGCCGGACACCAGTCCGGAGTACAGGGCGAAGGTCAGCGCCTGGCCGGGGTACTTGTAGGCGATGGAGAGGAAGCCGCCGGCGGCGTCGCCGGTGGCGTACAGGCCCTCCACCTTCTGTCCCGCGCCGTTGACCACCTGCATCTCGTGGTCGATGCGGATGCCGCCCATGGTGCTGTCCACCGCCTGGCGGCCCAGCACGGCGTAGTAGGGCGCCTCCCGCAGGGGGAGCATGTAGACGGGGTCCTTGAGATAGTCGGCATCATAGCCCTGGTCGCACAGCTCGTTATACCGCGCCACCGTGGCCTTGAGCACGGCGGGGTCGGCCCCCATATAGGCGGCCAGTTCGTCCAGCGTGTCGGCGATGCAGGCAGAGACGGTGCCGTTTTCGGCCTTCAGGTCGTCGGCCAGGTGGTCGAACCAGGCCCCGTGGTCGCCCATTTCCTCCTCACCGCCGCC
The DNA here is from genome assembly GCA_963647775.1 of Anaerovibrio sp. GTDB lineage: Bacteria > Bacillota > Clostridia > Oscillospirales > Oscillospiraceae > Enterenecus. The sequence continues at coordinate 20,008 of CAVJBM010000255.1, read as the reverse complement.
CATGCTCTCCCGCTTCTCCAGGGTCTCCCGGAGGATGGCCTGGTCGAATACGGCGTAGCAGATCTTGCCGGGCTGGCGGCTCAGGGCGTTGCTGGTGCCCTTGCGGGGGTAGCCGATGAAGCGCTCCCCGTCCCGGTTGACCATGAGGACGTGGGGCCGGCGCACCATCAGATTCAGGCTCATGGCCCAGGGGTAGTGGCAGGGGCCGATGAGGCCCACGGAGGCCTGCCGGTCCAGGGCGTCCACCTGCCGGGCCATCATCAGGCCGTCTCCGGTCATCTGGGGCAGGCCGTTGAAGAACAGCTCGCCCTCCGCCACGGGGACGGTCATATAGCGGTTCAGCAGGTCCTGATTCTCCGCGAAGCCGCCGGAGGCGAGGATGACGCTGGGGGCGTCCACCCGGATGTCCTGGCCGTCCCGCTCGGCGATGAGCCCGCGGACCCGGCCCATATCGTCCAGCAGCAGCTCCCTGCCCGCCGTGCCGGTCATGATCTCCACGCCCAACTCGCGGCACTCCTGCTCCAGCCTGGGGATCATCACGGGGCCCAGGGCGCGCTCCTGATCGGTGGGGGCGTTCAGGCAGTGGAACACCTTCGGCGCGTCGGCGGAGTTCTCAAAGGACTCGGAGCCCGACATGGCGAACACATAATCGCACATCATGCCCCGGTCCTCCAGCCACTGGACCACGTCCTTGGCCTTGTTGATGAGGTCGCGGGTGAGCACCGGGTCGATGGTCCACTCGGACTCGTCCATCCGGTCGCTGAACATCTGGTCGGCGCTGTAGCAGATTCCCTGCTCCCGCTGGGCGCGGCTGTCCACGGCGAACAGCGCGTGGGCCATCCGCCCGTTGCCGCCCAGCTGCTCGCCCTTTTCCAGCAGCAGGACCCTTTCGGCCCCGCCGCGGCGGGCGGCGATGGCGGCGGGCAGGCCGGACGCGCCGCCGCCCACGATCACGACATCCGCGGTGAGATGTCTGGTTTGCTTTTGCTCCATTGGAATGTTTTCTCCTTCGCTGCGTAGTAGATCGGTCAGTATGCCTGCGGGGGCGCGGGCAGCAGGGTCTGCACCCCGTCGGGGCGGTAGGCGCAGCCTCCCTCGGCGGGGCCGTCGGGCGCAAAGCGCTCCGGGCAGACCGGGACCGGGCGGGCGCTGCCCACAAAGGTGTGGCTGTAGGGCGCGTAGATGAGTTCATACAGCTTCATGTGCCGGAATTTCCAGCAGCCGTCCTCGCAGACCAGGTCCAGCTGGGCCTTGGCCCACTCCCAGCCGGCGGTGCGGTACTCGCCCTCCCGCTCTCCGGTGACCACGCCGGGGGACACCAGCACGGCCTTGGCCGTCCGGCCGTCCTGGGCCACCTCGATCACCATGTTCGTGGCCAGATGGATCTCCAGCTGGCCGGCGCCGTCGCCCCGCTGATCGGCCAGGAAGCCGCACCAGCGCTTCAGGCCCTCCCGGCCCTTCCAGACGCCCAGAGAGGACACGGACACTGAGATATCGTCCGTGTCATGGGCGAACATGCCCAGGATGGTATCCCAGTCGCCGGCGGTCAGGTAGTAGGAATACCGGCAGATCAGGTTCTCCGCATCGTGGGCGCCCTTCATCCGCAGGGCCCGCCGTTCCAGATCGTTTCTTTCCATGTGCGTGACCTCCTTCTCAGTAGGGCTCCACGTCCGCCAGGGAGCGGTAGGGCTCCGGCGGGACGGCGACCATCTCCTGCACCATGGTGGGGCTGTACAGGAACTCCGGGGGATTGACCCGGTCGGGCTTCAGCGGGTCAGGGGGCAAATCCACCCGCATACGGCCCTTGGTGAAGCTGTGGTGATAGTCCGCCTGGAAGATCTCCCACATGTGGTAGTTATAGGCCTTCCACTGGCCGTCCTCCTTGATGAAGTCGAAGGCGGCCTTCAGGTAGAACCAGTTGGACAGGGGCTGCCCGTCGCCCACGGGGGCGATGCCGCCGCTGTAGCCGGGGGTGGTCAGCATGGCGCGGGCGCTCTGGCCGTCCTCGGCCACCTCCACGACGATGGTGGTGGAGGGAAAGAGCATGAAGTGCACCGGCGCGCCGGGAGGCACCTGACGGGGCGGCTCGCCCCGGCGGAACCACTTGCGCAGGCCCTCGATGCCCTCCCAGGTGCCCATGGGGCAGGTGAGGCTGCCGCCGTCGGTGTGCTGGACAAAGCAGTCGCTCATCCCCATGGGAGGGCCGCCGCCCATATGGAAATACTGGTATCTGCCCAGAAAGTTCTCGATCTCGTGGACGTCCTCCAGGTTTTGGATCATCTGTTCAAGGTCCATAGACATCTCGGTTTACCTCCTGTCAGTAGGTCTCGTCCTCGCGGTAGTGCTCGTAGGGCGCGGGCGGGACGGGGATGTAGACGGGGCCGGACTTCTCCGTGTACTGATAGTCCCTCACGTCTGTGGTGTCCGGCTTGAATTCCTCCGGGATAACGGGCCTGGCCGGGGCCTTGATCTCCTCCATGCCGCCCTCGAAGGGGAACTGGAGCAGCTCGTACAGATGGAAGCGGAGGAAGCGCCACTGACCCTCCTCCCGGACGAGCACCATGCCCACCTTGGCCCAGTTCCACACGGCCTCCGGAGCCTCTCCGGCCTTGGGGGCGGCCGCAATGCCAGGCACCACCCACAGGCAGGTGGCGGTCTCGCCGTCGCCGGCCACCTCGATGACGGGCACGGTGAAGCAGTGCTGGCTCAGCAGGCCCACCCGGTCGCCGGCGCGGTGCTTCATATAGCCGTAAAAGCGGCGCACCCCCTCGGGGCCCTTCCAGGCGCCCCAGTCGGACATGGTGATGCACACACCGGGCGTCCGCCGGGCAAACAGGCCCTCCAGCCGGTCGAACTGGCCGGCCGCGTAGTAGTAGGCGTAGCTGGACACCAGATTTTTGACGGCGCGGACGTCCTCGATGCGCTGGAGCCGCTCTTCCAACGTTTTCGCACTCATTCTTGCAAAACCTCCTTGGGTTAAGATAAGGGGGACGGTCCCGGACCGGGCCGTCCCCCGGCAGATCAGGCTCAGTAGAGGACCAGAGCCAGCACGATGCCCAGCACGGAGCAGATGGTGGGGATGACGATATTGGAGATGACGCAGTACTTATAGGCCTTGTGGTCATAGCCGAAGAGGGTCATGAACATGACCACGGAGCCGCTGTGGGGCAGGGTGTCCAGCGTGCCGCTGGAGATCTGGACCAGGCGGTGGAGCACGGCGGGGTTGGCGCCGGAGGCCAGCATCCGCTCGCCCATGATGGCCAGGAAGGCGCTGGCGCCGCCGTTGGCGTCGGCGCAGATGGCGGCGAAGATGGCCGTGCCGATGACCGCGATGGCATACATGCTGATGTCCCAGCTGGTAACGCCGTTGACGATGGCCTGGAAGCAGGAGGTGTTCTGCACCACGCTGGCGAAGCCCACGGCGGAGCAGGAGCAGACCAGGGCGTACACCACGGGCTTCACGCTGTTGTCCAGGATGACGAACTTGTTGCCCTTGATGCGCTTATTCAGGGCGATGTACAGGAACAGGGAGGCGATGAGCATCCCGGTGACGCCGGCGTGGGCGGAGCGCCACTGGAAGGCGTTGATCATCACGAAGCACCACACGATGACGAACACCACAGGCAGCAGGGAGATCCACAGGCTGGGCAGCTCGCTCTCCTCCCGGGCCTTCATGTTGGCCTCGTTGGGCATGGGGTCGTAGCCGATGCCCTTGGCTCGGGCCTTCTTCACCAGCCACATGACGTAGACGTGCAGCAGCACCAGGTTGGCCAGGGCGCAGATGGTGGTCAGCAGGGGCGCGCCGTAGATGCTGGTGCCCAGGTAGCCGCAGATGATCAGGTTGATGCCCGCGGGGGAGAAGGCGGCGCTGAGGGTGGAGCCCATGCAGGCCACCATGCCGATGTACCGGGGCAGGTTCAGCTGCCGCAGCAGGCCGAAGGACACAAAGGACACCACCAGCACCGGGGACACGCCGGCGGAGGCCAGCAGCAGCACCAGCACGTAGATGGAGATAAAGGTGAGGTGCACGCCCATCTTTTTCGCGAAGAACAGGCCGATCCGGTCGGCGCAGCCGGTGGCGTTGAGCAGACCGCCGAAGAGGGCGCCGGCGGCGAAGTTCAGCAGCATGATCTTCAGGAAGCCGGCGGCGCCGGACAGGAAGGAGTTGAACATGCTCTCGAACACGCCGGTGTTGGTGGCAAAGGCGATGATGAACGCGCCCACGATGGCCGAGGGGATGGTGCCTGCTCCCTTCATGCACATGATGATGAAGATCGCGATGCCGACGGCAAGGAACAGGGCGGAAACAGCGACAGATTGCATAGTGGATTCTTCCTCTCTTTATAATTTGTCTGCGGATACTTCCGTGGTTCGGGCATCCGGCGCGGGCCGGACGCCGGTGGCGGTGCGGGGTATCTGGGCCGGGTACAACACCTCCCTGGCGGAATGTAATATTTGCTGCCGTCCCGGCGGGACGTCCTTCGCCGGGGATGACGGAAGTCACTTGATTCTTGGAAAAAGCGGTGTTAAAATATCCCTGTGGAAAAACGGGGAAAGGAGGCGCCGCCATGACCATTGAGCAGCTGCGCTACTTCTGCGTGGTGGCAAAATTCAAAAACATCTCCCGGGCGGCGGACTATCTCTACCTCAGCAGCTCCGCCCTCAGCCGGCACATCGCCAGCCTGGAGGAGAGCCTGGGCGTAGAACTGCTGGTGCGGGACGGCCGCTCCATCGACCTGACCTCCGCCGGGCAGTACGTGCTGGAGAAGGCCCCCGCCCTGATCTCCGCGGCGGACAACTTCCGGGGCAGCGTGCGCCGCATCTACCGGGAGCAGACCACCACCATCCTGGTGGCGTGCACCCCTATGTACCACGCCAGCCTGTTCGACGCCTTCCGGGAATTCGACAGCCAGTGCGAGGATCACAAGCTGCTGCTCACCCCCACCAACACCTGGGAGGTGCTGGAGTCCGTCATGAACGGCGACGCGGAGCTGGGCATCACCTACAGCTTCGAGCCCGCCCAGGACGGGGCCCCCGACCTGAAGGTGTTTCCCGTCCTCCGGGACCGGTTCGCCGTGCTGGTCAACCGCAGCCACCCCTTCAGCACCCGGCAGAGCATCTCCGCCGACGAACTGATGGGCGAGCACCTGCTGGGCACCCGCCGGCTGGGCGACCCCAATGCGGATTTCCTGTTCCGGATCAAGCAGCAGTTCGACCGCTCGCCCTACTGCTACGTGTTCGACACCCCGGCCAAGACGGTGCTTCAAGTCAAGGCGGGCAACGGCCTGGCCGTGTTCCCCCAGTCCCTGTGCAATGAGTACGCCGCCGGCTGCTCCGTGGTGCCCATTGAGGATGAGGACGCCGGCATCGACATCGTGGCGGTCTGGCGGGGCAAAACGGACAACCCCGCCCTGCTCAAGCTGGTCGGTATTCTCCAGGCTCTCTACGGATCCGACAAAGGATGATGTTATTATACCTGGCACCTTTGTGGATGTAAAACACAAAAAGCGGGGACTAATCCCCGCAAAGAGAGGGGTGCCCAGCGGCAGCCCCGGAAAAGGAGCGACATGACGATGGAAAAGGAAAACCCCTGCCTGTCCTGCGTGGACTGTCACACCCTGAACTGCTGGAAACAGAACAGCGTCTATCCCGCCTTCTGTCTCACGGAGGAGGGCCGGGCCGCCGGCGCCTACGACCGGGCCATGGCCGAGCTGCGGGAGCCGGAGAACAACCGGGTGGCCGTGGCCGCCGCCGAGGTGGAGTACGAGGGCTACGGCAAGCGCACCCGGGTGGAGGAGGTCATCCAGTTCGCCCACAAGCTGGGGGTGAAGAAGATCGGCATCGCCACCTGCGCCGGCCTCATCGAGGAGACCCGCACCCTGACCAGGATCCTGCGGCTCAACGGATTCGAGGTCTACGGCGCCGTGTGCAAGGCCGGGGCCACCCCCAAGGTGGACATCGGCATCCCCAAGGTCTGCGAGGCGGTGGGGGTCAACATGTGCAACCCCATCTACCAGGCGGAGCTGCTCAACGACGCCGGCACCGAGCTGAACCTCATCATGGGCCTGTGCGTGGGGCACGACAGCCTGTTCATCAAGTACTCCAACGCCCTGTGTACCAGCGTGGTCACCAAGGACCGGGTGCTGGCCCACAACCCTGCCGCCGCCCTGTACCAGACCGGCTGCTACTACAGCCGCCTGCTGGAGCCGCAGGTCTGAAGCCTCTCGACCCCAGGCACAGAGCGGGGCGCGCCGGCGGCGCGCCCCGCATTTTTTCTGCGTTTCCCCCTTGACATTTGCGCCCGCCTGTTTATAATAATCATTAGCTTATTCGTAAACTTTTATTTAGGGGGGCGATCTCATGACCCAACGGGAACGCCAGCTGCTGCGCTGGATCGAGGAAAATCCGCTCATCTCCCAGCAGGAGCTGGCCGAACGGGCGGGCATCACCCGCTCGTCCGTGGCGGTGCACATCTCCAACCTGATGAAGAAGGGCCACATCCGGGGCAAGGGCTACATCCTGTCCAACGCCCCCTATGCCGTGGTGGTGGGCGGCGTGAACATGGACATCGGCGGCAAGCCCTATCACCACCTGCTGGACGCCGACTCCAACCCCGGCGCCGTCCGCATGAGCCTGGGCGGCGTGGGCCGCAACATCGCCCACAATATGGCCCTGCTGGGGGTGGACACCCGGATGCTCACCGCCTTTGGCGACGACGTCTACGCCCGGCAGATCGCCGCCTCCTGCGGAGAACTGGGCATCGACATCAGCCGGGCCCTCCAGGTCCCCGGCGGCGCCACCTCCACCTATCTGTTCATCAACGATGAGCACGGGGACATGCGCCTGGCCGTGTCCGACATGGACATCTACGACCACATCACCCCTGCCTTCCTGGCCTCCCGGGCCCCCCTGCTGCAAAACGCCCAGCTGGTGGTGGCGGACACCAACATCCCCGCCGAGAGCCTGGCCTGGCTGGCCAACCACATCAGCCTGCCCATCTTTGCCGACCCCGTCTCCATCACCAAGGCGGAGAAGCTGCGGCCCATCCTGGGCAAGCTGCACACCCTGAAGCCCAACCGGCTGGAGGCCGAGCTGCTCTCCGGCGTGGCCATCACCGACGAGGCCAGCCTGAACGAGGCCGCCGACGCCCTGCTGGAGACCGGCCTGCGCCGGGTGTTCATCTCCCTGGGGGGGGACGGCGTCTTTGCCGCCGACCACAACGAGCGGAAGCACCTGCTCTGCCTGCCCGGCGAGATGGTGAACACCACCGGCTGCGGGGACGCCTTTATGGCCGCCCTGGTGTGGGCCTATCTGGAGGGCTCCGATCTGGACGCCTCCGCCCGGGCCGGCCTGGCCGCCTCCGCCATCGCCATGGAGAGTGCCGAGACCATCAATCCCGTTATGAACGCCGCCGCCGTCCGCAGCCGCGCCGGTCTGGACGACTGAACCTTTCCACGAATTATTTTAAGGAGGAACTGTGATGAACACCATGAACCGTTTTCTTGAGATCAATCCCGAAGTGAAGGCCGCCCTGGACGCCGGCAAGCCCGTGGTGGCGCTGGAGTCCACCATCATCTCCCACGGTATGCCCTACCCCCAGAACGTGGAGACCGCCCTGAAGGTGGAGCAGATCATCCGCGACAACGGCGCCGTGCCCGCCACCATCGCCATTATCGGCGGCAAGCTGAAGGCCGGCTGCACCCCCGAGGAGATCGAGTACCTGGGCAAGCAGGGCCAGAAGGTGGCCAAGGCCAGCCGCCGGGACCTGGCCGCCCTGTGCGCCCGGGGGGCTGACGGCGCCACCACCGTCACCACCACCATGATCATCGCCCACATGGCGGGCATCAAGGTGTTCGCCACCGGCGGCATCGGCGGCGTCCACCGCGGGGCGGAGACCACCATGGACATCTCCGCCGACCTGGAGGAGCTGGCCCACACCCCCGTGATGGTGGTGTGCGCCGGGGCCAAGTCCATTCTGGACCTGGGCCTCACCCTGGAGTATCTGGAGACCCACGGCGTGCCCGTCATCGGCTACGGCACCGACGAGCTGCCCGCCTTCTACACCCGTAAGTCCGGCTTCGGCGTGGACTACCGGGTGGACTCCCCCGAGGAACTGGCCGCCATGTTCTCCGTCCAGCGGGAGCTGGGCTTCGGCGGTATGCTGGTGACCAACCCCATCCCCGAGGAGTACTCCATGGACCCCGCCGTCATCAACGCCGCCATTGACGAGGCCATCGAGCAGGCCAAGCAGAACGGCATCCACGGCAAGGCCACCACCCCCTTCCTGCTGGCCAAGGTCAAAGAGCTCACCGGCGGCGACAGCCTGGACTCCAACATCCAGCTGGTGTTCAACAACGCCCGCCTGGCCGCCCGGACCGCGGTCTGCCTGGAGAAGAAGTAAGCTGACCGATCAAAAAGCGCCCCGGAGACATCAGTCTCCGGGGCGCTTTTTTATTTTGCCGCCTTCCGCAGGATGCGGATGAAGGTCCGCTCCGCGGCGCTCACCGGCTTGCGCTGCGGGCGGATGTAGAAGTATTTCAGCCGGTACAGGCTGTCCCCCACCTGGATGGGCCGGTAGCACAGCTGCCCGGAGCGCACCATGGGGTCGTCCGCAATGACCATCTCCACATAGGTGGCCACCATGCTGCTGGAGGCCACAGTGGACTTGATCAGATCGTTGTTGTTGCTGCGCATGGCCACCCTGGGCATGGCATCCGGAAAGAACACGTGCTTCATCATATAGGACACCTGCTCCTCATTCTGGAGGATGAAGGTCTCCCGCCGGAGATCCTCCGGCGTCACCACCGTCTTTCTGGCCAGCGGGGAGGCCGGGCTGCACACCGCCACCAGATTGGACTCCATCAGCTCCGTCACCTTCACGGAGGGACTGATGCGGTCCATCAGCTCCGGCAGGAAGCAGATCAGGCCGAAGTCCAGTTCGTGGGCGTTGACCGCCGCCACAATGTCCTCCACGCCGGCGTGGTCCACGGTGATCTCCGTCTCCGGGCACTGGCGGCTGAACTCCGCCACCGCCGCCTGGAACAGGCTTTTGGTGGCAATGGGGTAGGCCCCGATGTGCAGGCTGTTGCTCTCCTCCTGCCGGCCCAGCTGCAGCAGCTGACGCTGCCGCTCCAGCATCTCCCGGGACAGGCGCACCACCTCCGCCCCCTTGGCCGTGAGCACGCAGCCCCGGCGGGAGCGGTCAAAGATCACAAAGCCCAGCTCCGTCTCCAGATTCGCGATCGCCCGGCTGATGGTGGTGTGGGAGACATTGCAGTTCTGCGCCGCCAAAATGATCGTCCCAGCCGAGGCCGTCTCGCAGACAAACTCCAGCTGCTCCAGGGTCATCGCCGTCCACCCCGCTTTCTCGTGATATCGTAATCATAGCATGGCCGGAGGATCCTGTCAACGCGGGGCCTTGTGTGCGGCCGCCGCACGAATAGGTGCGCAAAACCTTCTTTACCTTCCTGAACTTTGCGGATATGATGAGAGCACGACCAAGGATGCTTCTTGTGCACAAGCGCCCCGCGGAAGTTCAGCAGCAAAAGGAGTTGAACTCTCACCCATGAAACTGATCGACCTGTCCGTCCCCTTTGAGCCGGACACCCTCTCCGACATCCCCATCATGCGGCCCCATTTCCAGTACGGCAGCCATGAGCAGGGCGCCGGAGAGATGATGAGGACCTACGGCTGCCGCCGGGATCAGCTCCCGGCCGGCGGCTGCTGCGCCGACACCCACATCACCTGTGCCGACCACAGCGGCACCCACATGGACGCCCCCTGGCACTACGCCCCCACCATGAACAACGGCGAGCCCTCCCGCACCATCGACGAAATGCCCCTGGAGTGGTGCATGGGGGACGGCGTGTGCCTGCACTTCCAGGACAAGCCGGACGGCTATAAGGTCACGGCCCGGGACCTGGAGGAGTACTTCGGCCGCGTCGGCTGCGCTCTGAAGCCCCTGGATATCGTCCTGCTGCACACCGGTGCCCAGAAGAACTATGGCAGGCCGGAGTACGGCGTCACCGGCTGCGGTATGGGCCGGGAGGCCACCCTGTGGCTCCTGGACCGGGGCGTGAAGGTGGTGGGCACCGACGCCTGGAGCTGGGACGTCCCGCTCCCCCTGGTGGCCAAGGAATTTGCCCGCACCGGCGACCCCAGCGTCATCTGGGAGGGCCACCTGGCCGGCATGGAAAAGGAATACTATCAGATGGAGAAGATGACCAATCTCGACCTGCTGCCCGTCTCCGGGTTCCGGGTGATCTGCTTCCCCATCAAGATCAAGGGCGGCAGCGCCGGCTGGACCCGGCCCGTGGCCCTGCTGCCTTGACAGAGAACAGAGGAGGAATTATCATGACTGCTGCGGCCAACGGTAAACGCACCGTTCTGCAGGCGCGCATTGCCATCGCGATCCTGTCGCTGAATGCGCTGGCCCTGTCCAAAAACGTGATCTCGCTCATCATCGCGGACCTCATCAAGACCTATCCCACCTATCCCGTGTCCACCATTCAGCTGATCTTTTCCACCACCACCGGCATGGCCGTCGTCGGCTCCCTCATGTGCATCTGGCTGGTGAAGCGGATGACGCTGAAAAGCATCTCCATCCTGACCCTGCTGTGCACTCTGGCCGGCGGCGTGCTGGGCTATTTCTGCGCCAAGACCAGCGTGCCCCTGCTCTTCGTCTCCAGCGTGCTCATCGGCATCGGCATGGGCCTCATCACCCCGCTCAACGGCATCAACATCGCCAACCACTTCGAGGGCAGCGAGCTGGTGCGCATGAACGCCCAGAACTCCGTGGCCGCCACCATCGGCAGCGTGGTCTTCCCCCTGATCGGCGGCCTGCTGGTGACCATCGACTGGCCCTGCGTCTACTGGATCTTCCTGCTGACCATCCCGGTCATGATCATCACCATCATCTTCCAGCCCAAGGAGGAGATCCGCCGGCCGGAGCCCGCCGCGGCCCAGGGCGGAAAGAAGGTCAAGGTCTGGTCCCCCGCCCTCATCTGCTGGGTCATCGAGTCCTTCTTTGCCGGCCTGTGCTGGATGGTGTATCAGAGCAACGCTTCCCAACTGTTCCGCGGGCTGGAGTTCAGCAATTACGCCCAGATGGCCAGCTATGGCTCCTTCGTGTTCGCCGGCGTCAACGTGCTGGCCGCCGCGCTGATGAAGCCCATCTGCCGCAAGTTCGGCAAGCCCTGCATGACCGGCGGCATCGTGCTGATGGCCCTGGGCCTGTTCATGCTGTCCGCCTGCTCCAGCGCCAGCCTGCTGTGGCTGATCTTCCTGGCCACCGCCGTCATCGGCTTTGGCTTCGGCATTTTCAAGTCCGCCAGCTTCGTCTTTCTCCCCATCACCCTGGAGAAGGACGCCGCCGCCAAGGGCTTCTCCTACTTCAACGCCGCCAACGTGCTGGGCAACTTCCTGACCCCCTATCTCGTCACCTCCGTGGTGGCCAAGATGGGCGGCACCATCTACACCCGCTACATCTTCGGCGCCATCCTGTGCGCGGCCCTGTCCGTGTTTGCCATCGCCACCCAGAAGCTCAAGGGCACGGAGAAGATCTCCGGCTGAGCCTCCATCCGCCCCTGCGGGCGCGGGCCCAGGCCCGCCCCGCGGGGCGCATCCCGCGCTCCCCATCCCCGGGCACCCCACTTCATCGGAAGGAGCACTTACAGCATGAAACAACGGAGATCTTTCCTGCGCGGCTACTCCATGGTGGTACATTCTTTTCTGATGTACTGGATCTACGGCACCCTCATCGGCGGCGGGCTGAGCGTCATCGTCACCCAATACTGCGGCATGACCGGGCTGGACGCCTCCGCCGTCACCTCCGTGAACACCGCCGGCGGCTTTCTGTCGGTGGTCATGACCTTTTTGATCGGCCGCTGGGTCATGAAGCACGGCGTCCGGACCATCACCGCCTTCAGCTGCGTGGGCACGGCCATCGGCCTGTGCATCCTGGGCAGCGGGCGGACCCTGGGCGTGTATATCCTGTGGTCCGCCATCAGCCAGGGACTCTACAACGGGTACAGCTTCACCGCCACCAACGCCCTCATTGCCAACTGGTTTCCCCGCAAGAAGGGGTGGGTCATGGGCATCACCACCGCCGGCATGATGGCCGCCTCCTTCACCTCGGTGCTGTTCATCACCGTCTACAGCCCGAAGATCGGCTTCACCAGCGTCTGCTACATTCTGGCCGCGGTGATCGCCCTGCTGGGACTGGTCTCCCTGAAGTGGATCGTGGAGACGCCGGAGCAGTGCGGCCTGCTGCCTGACAATCTGCCCATCAGCGAGGAGGAGCGGGCCTCCTTCGGCGGCGGCGCCGCCCGGAAGGACTGGACCGCCCGGCAGCTGCTCCTGTCCAAGGACGGACTGTGCTTCATCTTCGGCTTCGGCCTGCTGTTCATCGCCACCACCGGCGGCATCACCGCCTTTGTCCCCTATATGATGGAGCGGGGCTATTCCCCCGTGGCCGCCGTGGGGCTCATGTCGCTGACCAGCCTGGTCTCCCTGGCCGGCAGCTTCATCATCGGCGTCATCGACTCCAAATGCGGCACCCGGGCCGCCAGCATCCTGTTCGCCAGCCTGTATGTGGCCGGCTATCTGGGGGCTTTTTTCCTGCGGGAGACCAGGGTGCTCTTCTTCGTCCCCCTGTGGCTGGCCATGGCCAGCGGCGGCGCCAACGCCAACCTGATGGCCTCTACCCTGGTGAGCCAGTACGGCCGGGCCAATTACGCCCACGTCTGGTCCGTCCTCTTTACGGGGTGCAGCCTGATCCGCAACCTCTGCTATCTGCTCATCGGGACCATCGTCGCCCTGTCGGGCACCTACGCCCGGGTCTATCTGGTGTGGGGGCTCATCTCCGCCGCCGCGCTGGTGCTGATCCTCATCTCCAGCTTCAACTACCGCGCCGCGCCGGGCGCCGCCGCCTGAACGGGCATAAAAGATGTAGTCCGCCTCGATCAAAACCTGATAATCCGTGCCAGCGAGGAACTCCCGCACCAGCAGGCCGCCCTCCGTCTCCCGACGCTTGCCGTTGGTGCTGCCGTACTTCTCCCGGCAAAGTCAAGCGCGCCCCCGGCGGATCTCCGCCGGGGGCGCACGCTTGGAGCGGCCGTTACATTCTCCAGAACCGGCCGGTGAAGCAGGCCCAGAGGATGAAGCCCACGCCCTGCAGGATGAGCAGGATGCCCACGATGAGGGCCAGGGTCATAGCGCCGGCCATGGGGTCCGTCATGGAGACGAAGCCGGCCACGGTGAGCAGGATGCCCAGAGCCGTGAACCAGCCCCAGCCCCGCACGCCGAAGCGCCGCAGGTCAAAGGAATTCACGAAGCGGCTGATGCCGGAGAACACCAGCCACATACCCAGAATGAAGGGAAGGGTCATGGCGGTGAACAGGTTGTTGGCAAGAATGAAGATGGAGAGCAGCACGGTGAGGATGCCGTCCAGCAGGAACCAGCCGGAGCCGTACATCAGCCGGCCGCCGGCGGCGAAAATGACGATGTCGATGATGCCGGAGAACATCATGGCCAGCCCCAGCAGGACGGACAGGCCGCTGAGGGTGGAGTCCGGGTTGGCGATGCACACCACGCCCATGACGATCAGGGCGATACCGGCGAGGATCCAGAGCACACGGGTAGCAGTTTTATTCATAAAAGCATCTTCCTTCCAAAATACCGGGAGTAAAACAGCCCCCGCAGGTGCGGGGGCTGTTTTCTATTGCAGGTCACTCGATGGCGATGGTCGAGGTCTTGGGCAGGGCCTTGTGCTCCACCTTGGGGATGGACAGGCGGAGGATGCCGTCCTCAAACTTGGCGGAGACCTCACCGGGCTCTACGTCCTCGCCGACGTAGAAGCTGCGGCTGCACGCGCCGGCGTACCGCTCCTGCCGGATGTAGCGGCCCTTCTTGTCGGTCTCGTCCTTGTCCAGGCCCTTGGCGGCCTGGATGGTCAGGTAGCCGTCCTTCAGCTCCACGCTGACCTCGTCCTTCTTGAAGCCGGGGAGATCGATGTCCAACTCATAGCTGCCGTCGGTCTCGCGCACGTCGGTCTTCATCAGGTTCTTGGCGTGCTTGCCGTACAGCGGGTCGCGGCCCTGGGGGATCATCATGGCAAAGGGATCGGAGAAGAGATCGTCGAACAGGTTCTCACTGAAAATGCTGGGTAACATAGAAAAGCCTCCATTCGTGTGCGTTGTTACCGCATATAAAATACGTTCTGCGACCCTCGGGCGGGGGCCTCAAACCCTCTCTCCCTTGGATCGTCTTTATCATAGCACGAAAATTAGCACTGTCAATAGGAGAGTGCTAATGTTAACAAAGGAACTCATGTTTGTTCACAATTTATCCGATTTCCCCGCTGTTCCGGCTCGAAAAGTGAAGCAGCGCCCTCCGCCTACCGGCGGAGGGCGCTGTAATGGAGCGGTATGTTACGCCTTGAAGCTGTCCTTCAGGCCCACGGCCCGGTTGAACACCAGGTGGCCGGGGGCGGAGTCCCTGCTGTCGGCGCAGAAGTAGCCCTGCCGCAGGAACTGGAAGCGGTCGGTGGGCTGGGCGCCGGCCAGGGAGGCCTCCACCTTGGCCCCGGTGAGGACCTCCAGGGAGTTGGGGTTCAGGCAGTCCAGGAAGTTCTTTCCGGCGGCGTCGGGGTCGGCGTCGGAGAAGAGATTGTCGTACAGGCGGACCTCGGCGTCCAGGGCGGTGGCGGCGTCCACCCAGTGGATGGTGGCGCCCTTCACCTTGCGGCCGTCGGCGGGGTCGCCGCCCCGGGAGTCGGGATCGTACTCGGCGGCGATCTCGGTGACGTTGCCGTTCTCGTCCGTCTCATAGCCCACGCAGCGGATGAGATAGGCCCCCTTCAGGCGGCACTCAGGGCCGTTGGGGTAGAGCCGCTTGTACTTGGGGATGGGCTCGGCCATAAAGTCCTCCGCCTCGACCCACAGATCGCGGGAGAAGGTCACCTCACGGCTGCCGGCGGCGGGGTCCAGGGGGTTGTTCTCCACGGTGAGCACCTCGGACTGCCCCACTGGGTAGTTGGTGATGGTCAGCTTCACCGGGCGGAGCACGGCCATCACCCGGCGGGCCTTCTCGTTCAGGTCCTCCCGCAGGCAGTGCTCCAGGAAGCCGTATTCAATGGTGTTCACCGACTTGGTGACCCCCACCCGCTCGCAGAAGTTGCGGATGGACTGGGGGGTGTAGCCCCGGCGGCGCAGGCCGCAGAGGGTGGGCATACGGGGGTCGTCCCAGCCGGAGACCCGGCCCTCCTCCACCAGCTGGCGCAGCTTGCGCTTGGACATGACGGTGTGGTCGATGCCCAGCCGGGAGAACTCGATCTGCCGGGGCTTGTGGAAGGGGATGGACACATTGCTCACCACCCAGTCGTACAGGGGGCGGTGATCCTCAAACTCCAGGGAGCAGAGGGAGTGGGTGATGCCCTCCAGCGCGTCCTCCAGGGGGTGGGCAAAGTCGTACATGGGATAGATGCACCACTTGTCCCCCTGCCGGTGATGGCGGGAGTGGTTGATGCGGTAGATGACGGGGTCCCGCATGTTGAAGTTGCCGCTGGCCAGGTCGATTTTGGCCCGGAGGGTCATGGCGCCGTCAGGGAACTCGCCGGCCCGCATCCGGCGGAACAGGTCAAGAGACTCCTCCATGGGCCGGTCCCGGTAGGGGGAGGTGGCGGGCACGCCCACGTCGCCCCGGTGGGCCTTGAACTCCTCGGGGGAGAGCTGGCAGACGTAGGCCAGGCCCTTGCGGATGAGCTCCTCGGCGTACTCGTACATCTTCTCGAAGTAGTCGGAGGCGTAGTAAAAGCGGTCGTCCCAGTCGAAGCCCAGCCAGTGGATGTCCTCCTGAATGGCCTCCACGTACTCCTCGTCCTCCTTGGAGGGGTTGGTGTCGTCCATGCGGAGGTTGCACAGGCCGTGGTACTTCTCGGCGGTGCCGAAGTCGATGGTCAGGGCCTTGCAGTGGCCGATGTGGAGGTAGCCGTTGGGCTCGGGCGGGAAGCGGGTGTGCACCTGCATACCCTCGTACTGGCCGCCCTGGGCGATGTCCTCGTCAATGAAATTATGGATAAAGTTCTGAGAAACAATGGGGTTCAGTTCTTCAGGCATGTGGTTCCACTCCTTACGGTAAAATTAACTTTATTATTATAATGGATGCCGCGTGGAATTTCAACTGGCAATTTGGGCGCTTACAGCACCACGGGCACCGGCCGGGTGACGGTCAGGGTATCCGGCGTGACGGCGCACTCCATGGCCAGCACCCGCACCCCCGCGGCGGCCGCCGCCCGCAGGGCCGCGCCGAAGGCGGGGTGGGTGTCGTCGTTGGGGGAGAACCGCTTCATGCCCTCCATCTGGAGGATGAAGCACACCGCCGCCTCGTACCCCTCCGCCCGGCAGGCGGCCAGTTCCCGCAGGTGCTTCACGCCCCGCTCCGTGGGGGCGTCGGGAAAGCGGGCCAGCCCGCCGTCCTCCAGGGTGCAGCCCTTCACCTCCGCAAAGCCCCGGCGGTCCCCGGCCTCCCAGTAAAAGTCGAACCGGGAGGAGCCCCAGGCGACCTCCGGCTTCAGCAGGGTGAGCCCGGGCACGAAGCCGCCGGTCAGCGCCCACTCGGCGAACACCTGATTGGGAGCCTGGGCGTCCATGTTGATGAGCAGCCCGGCCTTGTCCACGGCGATGAGGTCGTATTTCGTTTTGCGGGCGGGGTTGGTCCCCTCCGCCAGCCAGACCGTCCGGCCGGGAAGGAGAAGCTCTTTACACCGCCCGGTGTTCTTGACGTGGACGGTTTCCGTCCGCCCGTCCAGCTCCACCTGGGCGATGAAGCGGTTGGGCCGCGCCAGGAACACCGCCGGGCAAATGCGGTCATATTTCATTGGACATCCCCTGCCTTCTGTGGTATCGTGTCAGTATAACCGATTTTTTGCAGGGAGGCAACTGCTATGGGACACGTTCCGTCCGGGGATACCGCGGTGCTGGAGCTGGTGCGCTTTGAGGACGCGCTGGCCGCCGCAGAGCGGCCAAGCCCCGATTATGATATTACAAAGTGGATATACGCGCCCAATTTCTACTCGGAGTATCGTTATATCCTGGGCACCCGGGGGGAAAAGCCCCTGATCTGCGTGGGCATCAACCCCTCCACCGCCGCGCCGGACGATCTGGACAACACCCTCAAGTCCGTGGAGCGGGTGGCTCACTTCAACGGGTACGACAGCTTCATCATGTTCAACGTCTATGCCCAGCGGGCCACCGATCCGGACGACATGGAGCGCGCCTGCAACGCCGCCCTCCACGCGGAGAACATGAAAGCCTTCGACTATGTGCTGTCCCTGTCGGAGGCCCCGGCGGTGTGGGCCGCGTGGGGCACGGTGATCGAAAAGCGGGACTACCTGCCCGCCTGCGTGCGGGACATGATCGCCCTGGGGGAGGCCCGGGGGGCCCGGTGGTACTCCGCCGGGAAGAAGTCCAAGAAGGGGCACCCCCACCACCCCCTGTACCTGCGGAAGGACAGCCTGCTGGAGCCCTTCGACGTGGCGGGGTATCTGGACTGCCTTGAGAAATGAAAAGGTCCCCCGGCCTGCGGCCGGGGACCATGTGAAGCGGGGAGACGCCGACGGGCGTCTCCCCGCTTTTATGCAGCCAGACCGCACATCAGTGTGCCCAAAGCGTTCTTGACTTCCCGGACGGGCGATTTTAGTATAAATGCATCAGGCCGCCCCGGCGCGGACGCGGGCGGCGGAACACGAGGAGGAATCGCTTTGAAGCTGCTTACCTATCAATATCGCTTTTTCGGGCCCAGGGCGGGGCTGAAGCAGGAGGATCGGGTGATCGACCTGACCGCCCTGCTGGGGGCGGACCCCGTCATCACCGACGTGGGCGCCCTGCTGCGCCGGTATGACGATCCGCTGACCACCATCTGGGCGGCCCTGGCCGACCGGCAGGAGCTCCCCTGGCTGCTGCTGGGGGAGGTGGTCCTCTGCCCGCCCATTCTGGAGCCGCCCTGCGTGCGCGACTCCAGCCTCTACGAGGCCCACTCCAACGGCGTGAGCAAGAGCAACGCCCACACCACGCCGAAGATCTGGTACGAGCGGCCCATCTATTTCTACGAGACCACCCACGGCATCACCGGACCGGAGGCGGAGATCGCCCGCAAGCCGGGCTCCGTGACCCTGGACTATGAGGCGGAACTGGCCGTGGTGATCGGAAAGCGGGGCAAAAATATCCGCGCGGAGGACGCGCTGGATCACATCTTCGGCGTGATGATCTACAACGACTGGACGGACCGCGCCGTCGGCGGCGCGGAGGTGGGCTTTCTGGGGATGCACAAGAGCAAGGATTTCGCCGCCGGCATGGGCCCCTGGATCGTCACCATGGACGAGCTGGCCGACCGCTGGAACGGCGGCAGGCTGGATCTGAAGGTGGACGCCTGGGTCAACGGCGTGCACACCACGGACTCCCACACCGGCAGCATGTACTGGTCCGTGCCGCAGCTGCTGGAGGTGGTGGCCCAGGACTCCCCGGTGGAGCCGGGGGATGTCATCGGCCTGGGCACGGTGGGGACCGGCTGCCTGGCGGAGAGCGCGGGCAGGTTTCCCTTCCTCCGGGACGGGGATACCGTAGAGATCGAGATCGAACGGATCGGCACCCTGCGCCAGCACGTCAAGCGGGCGTGACAGAAAAAGAGGACCCGCCCCGGTGGGGGCGGGTCCTGCTTTTTGATCTGCTCGGGCGAAGTGAATTCGCCCTGCGCCAAAATTTTGCCTGCGGCAAAATGCTTGTACGGCGCATCCGCGCCGCCCGCTGCGCGGCGACTCGGCGGAGCGGGCCTGTCAGCTTAACAGCAGCTTGTCGTCCGCCTCGTCGGAGCCCGTGGCCTGGCCGAACTTGGCCAGCAGGTCCTCCACGGTGAGCTTCTTCTTGTCCTCCCCGGCGATGTCCAGGGCCACCCGGCCCTCGTACATCATGATGAGGCGGTTGCCGTGGACGATGGCGTCCTTCATGTTGTGGGTGATCATCAGGGTGGTCAGGTGGTCCCGGCCTACGATGCGCTCCGTGGCGTCCAGCACCTTGGCCGCCGTCTTGGGGTCCAGGGCGGCGGTGTGCTCGTCCAGCAGGAGCAGCCTGGGCTTCTGGAGGGTGGCCATCAGCAGGGTCAGCGCCTGGCGCTGGCCGCCGGACAGCAGGCCCACCTTGGAGGTCAGCCGGTCCTCCAGCCCCAGGTCGAGAATTTTCAGCAGCTCCCGGTACTCCTCCCGCTCCGCCTTGGTGATGCCCGGGCGGAGGGTGCGGTGCCCGCCCCGGCGCATGGCCAGGGCCAGATTTTCCTCGATCTGCATGGTGGCGGCGGTGCCCATCATGGGGTCCTGGAACACCCGGCCGATGTATTTGGCCCGCTTGTGCTCCGGCATGTGGGTCACGTCCACGCCGCCGATGGTGATGCTGCCGCTGTCCACGGGCCACACGCCCGCCACGGCGTTCAGCAGGGTGGACTTGCCCGCGCCGTTGCCGCCGATGACCGTGACGAAGTCGCCCTCGTTCAGGTGGAGATCCACGCCGTTGAGGGCGGTCTTTTCATTGACGGTGCCCGCGTTGAAGGTCTTGTACACATTTCTGACGTCAAGCACGGCGCTCGCCCCCCTTCTTCACAGGCTTGGCAAACCAGCGGCCCTTCCAGTAGGGCATGGCCAGGAACACGGCCACCACCGCGGCGGACAGCAGCTTCAGATAGTTGGGATTCAGCCCCAGGGCCAGCACCGCCTGCATCACCACGTAGTAGATGATGGCGCCGATGGACACGGACAGCAGCTTCAGCCCGAAGTTGCGGAACACCTTGCCCAGCAGCACGTCCCCGATGATGACGGCGGCCAGGCCGATGACGATGGCGCCCCGGCCCACGTTGATCTCGTTGGCGCCGTTATACTGGGCCAGCAGCGCGCCGGACAGGGCCACCAGGCCGTTGGACACCATCAGGGCCAGCACCTTGCTGAAGCTGGTGTTGATGCCCTGGG
>CAVJBM010000254.1:1984-4895 GCA_963647775.1 Anaerovibrio sp. | reverse complement strand
GCCACCACAAAGGTCTGCCCCGTTAAAAACGGCTGGTGCATTTTCTCGTAATAGGTTCTGTTCTTCATCGTTTCTCACCCATGGTCACTGCATGTACATGCCGCCGTTGACATGCATGATCTCTCCGTTCAAATAGCTGGAAGCGTCGCTGGCCAAGAACAGGGCCGCGGCCGCCTGTTCCTCGATCCGGCCCAGGCGGCCGATGGGAATGCGGTTCGCCTGGCTTTCGATCTGCTGCGGCGTACGGTGGAAAATGAGTTCCGTAAAGGTGGACCCGGGGGCAAGGGCGTTGACCCGGATCCCGAAGCGTCCCTCCTGCATGGCCATCTGGCGGGTCATAGTGGAGACCCCACCCTTGGCCGTGCAGTAACTCACACTGGTGTAGGGGAAGCCCACAATGCTGGAGCTGGACGAGACATTGATGATAACGCCGCGGCCGCGGGTCTTCATGGGGCCCAGGGCATACTTGCTGCACAGGAACACCCCGGTCAGGTCGACGGCCATCATGCGCTCCCAGTTCTCTTTTGTGATCGTCTCGGCGGTCCCGTCGTTCAGGATCCCGGCGCAGTTTACCAGAATGTCCAGCTGGCCGAAGCGGGCCAGCGTCTCGGAGATCAACGCCTGGACCGAGGGCTCGCTGCTGACATCCGTCCGAACAAAGAGGCAGTCTGGAAAGCCGCTCTCCCCAAGGGCGGCGCAGTGTGCGGCCCCTGCCTCGGCATCAAAGTCGGCGATGACCACCTTTGCCCCCGCCACAGCGAAGGCGTCGGCAATGGCGCCGCCGATCCCCCGGGCTCCGCCCGTGATAATGGCGACCCGGCCATTGAGATCAAAGAGATCACTCATAAGCCCTATCTCCCCTTATTCTTTCAGGTCGGCAAGGACACTGTAGCCCTCTTCCATGGCGTCCACGATCTGCCTGGGGCGGACACTGTCGCCGATAGAGACCACATATTTGACCTGATCCCTCAGCAGCTCCTCCAGATCGGGCTGAGCGGAGGACAGGCCCATGGCCAGGATCACGCTGCTGTAGCCGGACAGAAGGACCTGCTGCCCGTCCCGCTCCACCAGCACGCCGTCCGGCTGGAAGCCGACGACCTTGGTATCGGTCATGACCTGCACGCCGTATTTTTGGAACTGCGCCATAATGTCGTGCTTCAGGTGGACCACGGCATCAAAGGCGATCTCGCCGCGCATCTCCACAATGGTCACAGACTTTCCCTGAGCGGAGAGATAATCGGCCATTTCGGCACCCACCACGCCGCCGCCTAAGATTAGGACCTTATCGCCCACATCCGCGGGCCGGGGGCCCAGAACGTCCTCAAAAGTCTTTACATTTTTGGCCTGCGCCAGACCGGGGATGGGCGGCACCTTCGGCACCGCGCCGACGGCGATGACCGCCACGTCCGGTTCCCAGCGGGCAATGTTTTCGGCGGTGATGGTCGTGCCCAGCCGGATGTCCACTCCGCTCTCCTGGGCCCGGCGGATCAGCAGCTCCAGCAGGTCGGAGAGCGGACTCTTTCCGGGCGGGACCATGGCCTCGTTCACATGGCCGCCCAGGCGCTGGCTCTTTTCCGCCAGAATGACATAGTGCCCGGCCTGAGCACAGGTGACGGCGCACTCCAGGCCGGCGATGCCGCCGCCGATCACCAGCACGCGCAGTGGCGTGAACGGCTGCTCTTGCTGATACACCAGGCCGGTACCCACCTCCGGGTTCACAGTGCAGCGCAGGCCGCCGGAGCGGTACGCCTTGACGCAGGCGCAGCAGGACAGGCACGGCGTGATCTGGGCCACACAGCCCTCCACGGTCTTTCGGACCAGCTCCGGATCGGCGATCAGCGGCCGCCCAATGGAAACCAGGTCGCAGCAGCCCATTTTGATCGCAGTATCCGCCTCCCGCAGGGTCCTGACCTTGCCGCCGGCGATCACCGGGATGCGCAGCCCGGCGGCCAGCTTCTTGGCCCGGCTCATGTTGGGGCAGTCCTCGCTGTAGTAGGTCGGATGGACGAAAAACAGGCTGTCCTGCGACCCGGCGGTGACGTGGATAGCGTCAGCGCCGGCCTGTTCCATCACAGCAGCGTTATACTTGGCATCTTCCACCTCGATCCCGCCGGGCATGCCCTCGGTCACGCACAGCCGGCACCAGACGGGGAACCCGGGGCCGACTGCTTCCCGGACAGCTGCCATGACCTCCGCCGGGAATCTGGCCCGGGCCGCCAGGCTGCCGCCGTAGGCATCCGTGCGGGTGTTGGTGCGGGGCGAGAGGAACCGGTGCAGCAGATAGCCGTTGGCCATGTGAAGCTCCACGCCGTCGGCCCCGCAGTCTCTGGCCCGGACCGCCGCCGCAGCAAAGGCGGCAGTGATCGCCTTCAGCCGATCCTCGCCCAGTTCGGGCACGGTGCAGCCCTTGCCGGGATAGTTCAGCTGGATGGCAAATCTCGCCCCGGCCTGGTGGACGGCGTCCGCCAGACGCTTCATGCCGGGCATGTGCTCCGGGCGGGAGAGCATCAGCATGTGCTCTGTCGCCCGGTTGTCATCGGAAACACCGGTGTGCTCTGTGATGATCAAACCCACGCCGCCCTCGGCCCGCTCGGTGTAATGCCGGATCAACCGTTCGGTAACAGAGCCGTCCTCCGCCGCGAACTGCGTGCCCATGGGAGACATGACCACACGATTCCTGAGTTTTAATCCATTGAATTCAAAAGGAGCCATGACGGCTGTGTACGGATCCATAAGAAAACCTCCAAAAATTGTCCGCATATAGAAGAGCGGAACAGGCGCGAGTGTCTCGCGCCTGTTCCGCTGAATCATCACTTACTTGCTGCGGCAGGCGTCATTAAAGGTCTTGAAGCAGCCCTGGAGCAGAGCCTCGGGGGACAGGCAGCTGAAGAAGTCCACGCCGCGCTTCTTC
>CAVJBM010000254.1:0-1890 GCA_963647775.1 Anaerovibrio sp. | reverse complement strand
CGGCGGCCTCGGAGCGCAGCTCGGCGGCCTCGGAGGAGAACATGGTGCAGCAGACATGGACGCCGTTCTTGGTGGCCACATCGATCATGTGGTTCATGGCCTTGACCACTTCGGGATGGCGGACGTTGCCCTCATAGCCCATGGCGTTGCTCATGTCGAAGGGGCCCATGACGAACACGTCCAGGCCGGACTTGGCCATGGCCTCGATGTCCTCAATGGCCTTGGGATGCTCGATCAGCGCCCACATCTGGCGGTTCTCATTGCACCACTTGACGTACTCGCCATAGTAGCTCAGATTGTTGTACTGATTGCAGCGGATCCAGGGGCAGCCGCCGCGCTTGCCGCCGTCGGTGCCCTCAAAACGGGCCTGCTCCACAAAGGCCTTGGCCTCGGCGCCGCTCTTCAGCTGGGGGACCAGCACGCCCATGGCACCCCAGTCCAGAGCATTCTTGGTGTACTGCAGATCGGCGGTGGGAACACGGACGATGGCGTCAATGTTGGTGGCCTCAGCGGCACGGATCATGTTCAGGCAGGAGTCAGGGCCGAAGTTGCCGTGCTCCATATCGAGGATGACGAAGTCCATCCCGACATAGCCGCACACCTCAACAGCGGCGGGATTGTTGGTCTGGATCCAGGTGCCGACAACGGCGCCGTCCTTCATACCCTGCTTGATCTTACTGGCCTGCATAGACATAATGATTACTCCTTTTGCAAAATTTTTATAATAAGGGGATTCGCGAACACAGTAACGATGGGCCGCCTGTATCAGGTGTGCCCGATGACGGGATGGGGCTCGTAGCCCTCCTCCAGCCAGGTGATCTCCTCCGGCGTGAGCTTGACGTCCAGAGACTCCAGCGCCTGATCCAGCTGATAGAACTTGCTGACGCCGATCAGGGGAGCCACCACGCCCTCCTTGCTCATGAGCCAGGCGTAAGCGATGGCGGCATTGCTGACGCCCCGCTTCTCCGCCAACTCGGTGACCTTTTCCACCACCTTGAAATCGGAATCGCGGTAGTAATAGCGGTGGGCGATGTTGTCGGTCTTGGCGCGGATGCTCTCATCCTTGCTGCCGGACTTGCGGTTGCCCGCCAGGAAACCACGGGCCAGGGGGCTCCAGGGCAGGATGGCCACGTTCTGATCCCGGCACAGGGGGATCATCTCGCGCTCCTCCTCCCGGTAAACCAGGTTATAGTGGTTCTGCATGCTGACGAAGGGGGTCCAGTTATGCTCTTTGGCCACCTGCTGCGCCTTGGCAAACTGCCAGGCCCACATGCTGCTGGCGCCGATGTAGCGCACCTTGCCGGCCTTCACCACATCGTGGAGGGCCTCCATGGTCTCCTCAATGGGGACGTTATAGTCCCAGCGGTGGATCTGATAGAGGTCGATGTAGTCGGTGCCCAGCCGCTTCAGAGAGGCATCCACGGCGTGGAAGATACGCTTCCGGCTCAGACCCTCCATGTTGGGGCGGCGGTCGTACTCGCACTCGCCGTCCTGCTTGTAGTTGACGTCCACGGGCTCATAGACCTTGGTGGCCACCACCACCTCCTCCCGGCGGCTGCCGGGGTAGAACTCCTTGATGAACTTGCCGGTGAGCATTTCAGACCAGCCGCCGGAGTAGGTGTCGCCGGTGTCGAAGTAGTTGATGCCCATGTCCACCGCGTGCTTTACGATGGGGCGGGCGGCCTCCTCGTCCAGCACCCAGGGCCGCCACTCCGGCGTGCCGAAGGTCAGCATGCCCAGGCAGATATGGGATACCTTCATACCGGTGTTGCCGAGCCGAACATATTCCATGTCAATACATCCTTTCTATTTCTGTATTTGAAACTCAAATTCAAATGGCCCGTGTGGAAAATCAGCCGCCCTTGAGGATCAGGTTGGGCAGCACCGAGG
>CAVJBM010000253.1:0-2134 GCA_963647775.1 Anaerovibrio sp. | reverse complement strand
GAGCAGTAGCCCAGCTCCTGCATCATCTCAATGTCGTACATGGTGCGCTGCTTGATGCGCTGGGCCTCCACCAGCTTGTCCTCGCGCTCGAAGAAGGCCACCCGCTCCTCCAGCTCCTTATAGATCTCCCCGATGGCCTTGTCCATCTTGTCCTTGGGGGTGACGTAGTGGGTGGCGGGCCAGATGGGGATGGCGTTCAGCCGGTGGATGGGGCTGCCGGTGACCACGTTGATCTCGCTGATGCGGTCGATCTCGTCGCCGAAGAACTCGATGCGCAGGGCGGTGTCCTTCCAGTAGGCGGGCCAGACCTCCACTGTGTCCCCCCGGACGCGGAACATATTGCGCTCGAAGGCGATGTCGTTGCGCTCGTAGCGGATGGCCACCAGGCGCTTGAGCAGGTCCTCGATCCTGATGACCTGCCCCACCCGGAGGGAGACCATCATCTGCTGGAAGTCCTCCGGCTCGCCCAGGCCGTAGATGCAGGACACGGAGGACACCACGATCACGTCCCGCCGCTCCAGCAGGGAGGCGGTGGCCGCCAGGCGCAGCCGGTCGATCTCGTCGTTGATGGAGGAGTCCTTCTCGATGAAGGTATCCGTGTGGGGGATATAGGCCTCCGGCTGGTAGTAGTCGTAGTAGGAGACGAAATACTCCACGGCGTTGTGGGGGAAGAACTCCCGGAACTCGGCGCACAGCTGGGCCGCCAGGGTCTTGTTGTGGGCCAGCACCAGGGTGGGCCGCTGCACCTGCTCGATGACCTTGGCCATGGTGAAGGTCTTGCCCGAGCCGGTGACGCCCAGCAGGGTCTGCTCCTGCAAGCCGTTCTCGATGCCCGCCGCCAGGGCGGCGATGGCCTCCGGCTGGTCGCCGCTGGGCTTGTATTCCGATACGACCTCAAATTTCGGCATGGGTGCTCCCCCCTTCTCCGCTGTTTCCCTCTATTATATCAAACATTCGTTCGATGTCAACTGTTTTCCGCCGCTCACAGCACGCCGGAATCCCGCATGGAGATCATCTCGTCCCCGGCGATGATGAAGTGGTCCGCCAGCAGGATACCCACGGCGGCCAGGATGCGGCTCAGCTCCTTGGTGGAGGCGATGTCCGCCGGGGAGTAGAACGCCACGCCGGAGATGTGGTTGTGGGCCAGCGCCACCCGGACGGCGTTGCAGGCCAGGGCCTCCTCCACCACTCTGCGGTTGGTGACGTCCACCGAGCTGGCGGAGCCCTCCCCCAGCTTGCGGCAGGCCAGCAGCTTGCACTTGCCGTCCATACACACCAGATAGGCCATCTCGCTGCGGGCGCCGAAGAACAGGGGATACAGCAGCTGCTGGAACTGCCAGCTTTCGGTCAGCTGCTCCCCCGGCTGGGAGATGTCCTCCAGATACCGCCCGGAGATAGCCGGGATCAGCTTGATGAGGGCGGCGGTGTTCTCCCCCACGCCCTTCACCTGAAGCAGCTGCTCGTAGGTGGCGTGGAACACCCCGGAGAGGGAGCCGAACCGGTCGATGAGCGCGTGGGCCAGGGGATTCACGTCCCCCTGGGGAATGGCGTAGAACAGCAGCAGCTCCAGCACCTTGTGGTCGGCCATGCCGGTAAGGCCCCGGGCCAGAAATTCCTCCCTGGCCCGCTTCCGGTGTCCGCTGTGAATGGATGGCATGGGCATCCCCTCCTCAAAAGGCTTGAACAGTTTATTATAGCACCGGCTGCGGGGCTCTACAAGGCCGGAGGCCGTTTTTTTCATATGTTTTTCTTGCCAGCGGGGCGGCGGCGGGGTATAATGAGTCCGAATTATCGGACACATGATCTGATAGCATCCTCATGTAAGGAGGTGGTCACATGGCCAGAAGCGCCAATCAGAAGCGCAAGCTGCTCATTCTGGAGCGGATGCTCTCCCGCCAGAGCGATGAGGAGCACCCCATCTCCACGGCGGACATGCTGGAGGAGCTGGAGCGGTGGGGCATCACGGCGGAGCGCAAGAGCCTTTACGACGATATGGAGCAGCTGCGGGAGATGGGCCTGGACGTGCAGAACCAGAAGGGCCGCAGCGGCGGCTGGTTCCTGGGGGCGCGGGAGTTCGAGCTGGCGGAGCTGAAGCTGCTGGTGGACGCGGTGCAGTCCAGCCGCTTCCTCACCG
>CAVJBM010000252.1:0-3543 GCA_963647775.1 Anaerovibrio sp. | reverse complement strand
GAACTTCTGCAACATGGTGGACACCATGAAGCAGCTCTCCGAGCAGTACCTGCGGGGCGAACTGGAGGAGGCCGACAACTGGGCGGCCTACATCGAGCAGGAGCACATGACCATGGACGAGGCGCTGAACTATATCCGCATCATCACCGACACGGCGGACTGCGAAGCCCACATTGTGGACATGGACACCTTTGAGGCGTGGAGCACGAACACCCTTGGCGGCAGGAACACGGTGAGCATCTACCAAAAGTGGTTTGACGAGAGCGGGGTCCCCGTGGACGACTACATCCTGCGGATGCAGAAAATGTACGCCGGCGAAAAGACTTTGCTGGGCAAATACACCACCAAGGAATCCCAGCGCACGCTGATCAGCGTGGGGCGCGCGGTCATGCTGCGGCAGGAGGACGGCACGGACAAGGGCTATCTGCTGCTGCGCGCGGTGCCCATCGACGCCATGAAGAAGCTGTGGCTGTTCCCCACGAGCTATGCCTCGGCGGAGATCGGCCTCATCGACGACCGGGGCTGGTACGTGATCCCCTCCCGCTCCATGCGGTCGGAGAACTTTACGGAGTTCGTCCGGTATTATAACTTTCCGGACGATTTCTACGGCGCGGATCAGCAGCTGGCCCAGCTGAAGGAGCAGGACAGCGGCCTGATGGAGCTGAAGGATTCCAGGGGTCAGGACTGCTACTGGTACTACTCCCGGCTGGACGAGTTCGAGGACCTGGAGATCCTGGGTTACATCCCGGTGAGCGCGCTGTCCGCCGGCGTGGAGAACATGTCCATCGTCATCGCCGTGGCGGGGGCGCTCCTGCTCATCGCCCTGATCGATGGGATCTATATCCTGACCATCAACCGCCGCCTGCGGGTGACCGCCGAGATCGCGGAGAAGGCCAGCAACGCCAAGACGCAGTTCCTTTCCTCCATGTCCCACGATATCCGCACCCCCCTCAACGCGGTGCTGGGCATGACGGAGCTGGCCCAGAGCCACGGAAACGACAGCGAATACGTGCAGGAGTGCCTGCGGAAGATCTCCCTGTCCGGCAACCATCTGCTGACCCTCATCAACGACATCCTGGAGATCTCCCGGGTGGAGAGCGGCCGGATCACCGTGAATCTCGCCCCCTTCGACGTGCGGGAGTTGGTCTCCGGTCTGGAGAGCATCACCCGCTCCCAGGCCACGGGCCACGGCCTGCGCTTCGACGTTCAGGTGAGCGACCTGCCCCAGCCGTGGCTCATGGGCGACCGGCTGCGCCTGACCCAGGTCTATCTGAACCTCCTGAACAACGCGGTCAAATACACCGAGCCCGGCGGCTCCATCCGCCTGGAGGTCGGGGAGGAGCCCACCGGCGGGGACGGCGTGACCCTGGTCTGCGTGGTGGCGGACACCGGCATCGGCATGTCCCCGGAGTTCCAGAAGTATATGTATGAATCCTTCACCCGTGTGGCCGACAGCCGCATCGACAAGATCCAGGGCACCGGCCTGGGCCTGGCCATCGTCAAGCGGATGGTGGACCTGATGGAGGGCACCATCGAGTGCGTCAGCACCGAGGGGGCCGGCACCACCTTCACCGTCCGCATCCCACTGACGGCGGCCCCCGCGCCCGCCGCCGCGCTCCGGGAGGCGGAGGAGGGGCAGGAGCCCTGCCGCGACCTGACCGGCATCCGCGTCCTGATCGCTGAGGACAACGACCTGAACTGGGAGATCATCTCCGAAATGTTCGTCAGCTACGGCATCATCTGCGACCGGGCCGGGAACGGCCGGGAGTGCGTGGATCGCCTCAATGCCGCGCCGCCGGGGGAATACGACGCTGTGCTCATGGACGTGCAGATGCCCGTCCTCAACGGCCGGGACGCCGCCAAGGAGCTGCGGGCCGGCCAGCGGGAGGACCTGCGCACCATTCCCATCATCGCCATGACGGCGGACGCCTTTGCCGAGGACGTGCAGATGTGTCTCGACGCCGGGATGGACGCCCACGTGGCGAAGCCCGTTGAGATCGATAAGGTTTTGGCAGCGGTCCGACTGCTGTTGTCCAGAAGGAACAGCCCAGACAGCCGTCCATGCTGATATTTGAAAAGAGGTAAAGGATCATGAAAAAAACGTTAAGACTTTCCGCACTTCTGCTGGCCCTGCTGCTGGCGCTGACCGCCTGCAGCGGGGGAGAGGCTCCGGCGCCCACCCCGGACGTGACGGAGAGCCAGCCGGTCAGCACCGAGTTCGTGCCGCAGCTGGACACGGAAAAGGCCGTCGAGCTGCAGGCGGCGGTGTTTTTCGGCAATTTCGAGGCATTTGATCAGGTCATCAACCACTTCAACGAGTTCTATCCCAACGTCACTGTTATTTACGACGCGGTGGGTGACACCAGCGACGCGGACTTCCTGAAGAACAACGCGCATTTTGACATTTTCATGACCTCCACGGAGCGGGGCTATTCCGAGGAGGACTGCGTGGACCTGCTGGCGGCGGGGGTGGACTTCAGCGCGGTGGCCGACGGCCTGCTGAAGAGCAACACGGTGGACGGCAGGGTGCTGGCGCTGCCCATGGGCCTGACCCTCAAGGGCATCGTGGTCAACAAGACCCTGCTGGAAAAGGAGGGCCTGACCATGCCCCAGACCTGGCCGGAATTCCTGACCGTGCTGGAGGCCCTGAAGCAGAAGGGCTACACCCCCATCCAGGGGCCGGACAGCGCCATCTCCAACCTGTGCTACAACATGAGCATGGCCATGCTCGGTGAGGACCAGGCGCTGCTCCAGGCCGTGCTGGCCGGCGACGCGGAGGGCGCTTCCGCCCTGAAGCTGGCCTATGACCGGCTGCTGGAGCTGTACGACAAGGGCTACATCTCCCACGAGGTCAACGCCGACTACCCCGACAACAACTATGACGGTGCCATCCTGAAATTCTTTGAGGGCGACGTGCCCTTCTGGGTCTGCGACACCGAGAAGGTCAGCGGCATGAAAAAGCGGGAGTCCAAGTCCGAGGTGTTCTCCGCCGAGCCCTTTGACTACGAATTCACCTTTGCGCCCATGGGCGACGGCGGCGTCTACGAGTACATCGAGCCGTGGTACGGCTTCGCGGTGAACAAGAACAGCGAAAAGCGCGACTATGCGGTGGAATTCCTGCGCTTCATGGCCCGGCAGGACGAGCTGAACACCCTGGCCTCCGTCAAGGGCGTGCCCTCCGTGGCCAAGGACGCGCCGGACGCGCGCTACGCCAACCTGAGCGGCATTGAAAAGGTGGAACTCTCCGTCGTGTGCGACGGCTCCGTGGGTGGCTTTGTGGGCACTTATTTGTAAGCGTCAAATGAAATAAAAACACAGCGGCGAGGGAAGCCCACTGCCTCTGTGCATCAAAAGGATTTAGATATGTACTGCGCTGTGCTGTCCAGGATAGATTTTTCTGGCTTTTTTGTAGCCTTTCCAGCCCAGGTGCTGGCCGCACCGGTCGCAGAAGGACATGAATTCACGTTCCACAGTTATGTGACATCTGGGGCAAACATAATACCCATTTCCGTCAGGGAAAACCATCACTTCCGTAACAGGCAT
>CAVJBM010000251.1:0-4606 GCA_963647775.1 Anaerovibrio sp. | reverse complement strand
CGCATCCGCCAGTCCGCCCGGTCCGACGGGCACAGGCAGAGCACCCCGTCCGCTCCCGGGCCCAGCCGGCGGTCACACAGCGCGGGGACCAGCCGGTCCATCCCCTCCGGGAATTCCTCCTGGCAGTCCAGCAGCACAAAATCGTTGCCAAGGCCCTGCATTTTCGTGAATCTCAAAGCGCCAATCCCCTTTCCAAAATAGATCAAGGGACGGCAGCCTGCGCTGCCGTCCCTGTCTTTGGTGAAAGGTTCAGTTCAGTAGTTGATCATGTACTTATCCCGCTCCCAGCTGGAGACGCGGGTGCAGTACTCATGCCACTCGGCCTCCTTGCCGGCGAGATACTGGTTGCACACGTGGCTGCCCAGAGTGGAGAGGATCAGCTTATCCTTCCGCAGGCAGCCCAGGGCCTCGTCCAGAGAGGCGGGCAGGGCCTCGATGCCCCGGCGCTTCCGGGCGGCGGGGGTCATGGCGAAGATGTTGTCCACGATCTCGGGGGGCGGCACCATGCCCTGCTCGATGCCGTCCAGGCCGGCGGCCAGACACACGGCCAGCGCCAGATAGGGGTTGCAGGAGGGGTCCGGGCAGCGGAGCTCCAGCCGGGTAGACTGCCCCCGGGCCGCGGGGATGCGGATGAGGGCAGAGCGGTTGGAGGCGGACCAGGCCAGGTAGCAGGGGGCCTCATACCCCGGGACCAGGCGCTTGTAGGAGTTCACCAGCGGATTGGTGACGGCGCACATACCCTTCACATGGTACAGCAGGCCGGCCATAAAGGCGTAAGCCTCCTTGGACAGGCCCTTCTCCCCGTCGGGATCGTAGAAGGCGTTGCGGCCGCCCCGGAACAGGGACATGTTCACGTGCATACCGGAGCCCGCCACGCCGTACAGCGGCTTGGGCATGAAGGTGGCGTGGAGTCCGTTCTCCCGGGCCAGGGTCTTGACCGCCAGCTTGAAGGTCATGATATTGTCGGCGGCCCGGAGGGCGTTGGCATACTTGAAGTCGATCTCGTGCTGGCCGGCGGCGCACTCGTGATGGCTGGCCTCGATCTCGAAATCCATGGACTCCAGCGCCATGCAGATCTCCCGGCGGGTGATCTCCCCCCGGTCCAGGGGGCCCAGGTCGAAGTAGCTGGCCTCGTCGTTGGTCTCGGTGGTGGGGTTGCCCTTCTCATCGGTCTTGAAGAGGAAGAACTCCGCCTCGGGGCCCACATTGAAGGCATCGTAGCCCATGTCGGCCGCCCGCTTCAGCACCCGCTTCAGGACGCCGCGAGGATCGCCGATGAAGGGGGTCTTATCCGGATTGTAGACGTCGCAGATGAGCCGGGCCACCTTGCCGTGCTCCTGCTGCCAGGGGAACACGCAGAAGGAGTCCAGGTCGGGATAGAGGCACTGGTCGGACTCGTCGATGCGCACGAAGCCCTCGATGGAGGAGCCGTCGAACATGATCTGGTTGTTGACCGCCTTCTCGATCTGGGACGCGGTGATGGCCACGTTTTTCAGCTGGCCGAAAATATCGGTGAATTGCAGGCGGATGAACTCGATGTTCTCCTCCCGGACGATGCGGATGACGTCTTCCTTGGTGTAGCCCATGGGCTGGTCGCTCCTCTCCACTGTATGCCGCGGCGCGGCAGGCTATGCGGCCGGGGTCTTTCCCGGCACATCTGGATTCAGTATAGCATGAAGCCACACTTTGTCAATCCGTTTTCGCACCACTTGCAAATTTTTTATCATTTTTTGCAGTTCACGCATGTGAAAAGCACTTTTTCGTTATTTTGCCCAACCAGAAACCGTTGCCTTCCGTGTTCGTTCGACGCGGTCACGCTTTACTTCGTAATATTCCACAATTTCATTTCAAAATCCTGTGGTTTTCTCTTGACATTTCACTGCAAATCTACTACACTGTGGGTCTGGTGTAAGAAAATCTAAAGAATATGCAATGGAGGAAACACACATGAGTCAGAAGTTTGTCTATCTGTTTTCCGAAGGCAACGGCTCCATGCGGGAGCTGCTGGGCGGCAAGGGTGCCAACCTGGCCGAGATGACCAATCTCGGTATGCCGGTGCCCCAGGGCTTTACCATCACCACCGAGGCCTGCACCCAGTATTATAAGGATGGCCGCCGCATCAACGACGAGATCCAGGCCCAGATCTACGAGTATCTGGCCAAGATGGAGGACATCTGCGGCAAGAAGTTCGCCGACCCCGTCAACCCCCTGCTGGTCTCCGTGCGCTCCGGCGCCCGCGCGTCCATGCCCGGCATGATGGACACCATCCTGAACCTGGGCCTGAACGACACCGTGGTGGAGGGCCTGGCCAAGTTCACCAACAATCCCCGCTTCGCCTATGACTCCTACCGCCGCTTCATCCAGATGTTCTCCGACGTGGTCATGGAACTGAGCAAGAAGCGTTTTGAGGAGATCATCGACGACGTCAAGGCCAAGAAGGGCGTCAAGCAGGATATCGAACTGGACACCGACGACATGAAGCAGCTGGTGGTTCTGTTCAAGGAATTTTATAAGAAGGAAAAGGGCGAGGACTTCCCCCAGGATCCCAAGGTCCAGCTGATGGAGGCCGTGAAGGCCGTGTTCCGCTCCTGGGACAACCCCCGGGCCAACGTCTATCGCCGCATGAACGAGATCCCCTACGAGTGGGGCACCGCCGTCAACGTGCAGTCCATGGTGTTCGGCAACTCCGGCGAGAACTCCGGCACCGGCGTGGCCTTCACCCGCAACCCCGCCACCGGCGAGAAGGCCCTGTTCGGCGAGTACCTCATCAACGCCCAGGGCGAGGACGTGGTGGCCGGCGTGCGCACCCCCTCCCCCATCTCCAAGCTGCATGAGGAGATGCCCCAGGTCTACGAGCAGTTCGCCTCCATCGCCGACCGGCTGGAGAAGCACTACCGCGACATGCAGGACATGGAGTTCACCATCGAGAACGGCAAGCTTTACATGCTCCAGACCCGCAATGGCAAGCGCACCGCCGCCGCCGCCCTGAAGGTGGCCGTGGACATGGTGGACGAGGGCATGATCAACGAGCGCGAGGCCGTCCTCCGCGTGGAGCCCAAGCAGCTGGACGCCCTGCTCCACCCCCAGTTCGACGCCGAGGCCCTGAAGAAGGCCAACGTGATCGGCAAGGGTCTGGCCGCCTCCCCCGGCGCCGCCTGCGGCAAGGTGGTCTTTACCGCCGACGATGCCAAGGCCTGGCATGAGCGGGGCGAGAAGGTGGTCCTGGTCCGGCTGGAGACCTCTCCCGAGGACATCGAGGGTATGCAGGCTGCCCAGGGCATCCTCACCGTCCGCGGCGGCATGACCTCTCACGCCGCCGTGGTGGCCCGCGGCATGGGCACCTGCTGCGTGTCCGGCTGCGGCGACATCGTGGTGGATTACGAGGCCAAAAAGTTCTCCCTGGCCGGCAAGGACTATCACGAGGGCGACTTTATCTCCATCGACGGCTCCACCGGCAACATCTACGGCGAGGCCGTGGCCACTGTGCCCGCCGACCCCAACTCCGGCTACTTCGGCCGTCTGATGGGCTGGGCCGACAAGTACCGCCGGCTGGACGTCCGCGTCAACGCCGACAACCCCCGGGACGCCAAGCAGGGCTACGCCTTCGGCGCTCAGGGCATCGGCCTGTGCCGCACCGAGCACATGTTCTTCGAGGGTGAGCGCATCAAGGCCATGCGTGAGATGATCGTGGCCGACAACACCGAGGACCGCAAGAAGGCCCTGGCCAAGATCATGCCCTATCAGCAGGGCGACTTCGAGGGCATCTACGAGGCCATGGAGGGCCAGCCCGTTATCATCCGCTACCTGGATCCCCCCCTGCACGAGTTCCTGCCCACCAAGGAGGAGGACATCGTTGAGATCGCCAAGGAGATGAACGTCACCATGGAGAAACTCCACAACGTCATTTCCTCCCTCCACGAGTTCAACCCCATGATGGGCCACCGCGGCTGCCGTCTGGCCGTCTCCTACCCCGAGATCGCCGAGATGCAGACCACCGCCGTCATCAACGCCGCCCTGAACGTACAGAAGCGCCACCCCGAGTGGAAGCTGGTGCCCGAGATCATGATCCCGCTGGTGGGCGAGGTCAAGGAACTGGCCTACGTCAAGAGCATCGTCACCGCCACCGCTGACAAGCTGATCGCTGAGTCCGGCACCGATCTGAAGTACCAGGTGGGCACCATGATCGAGATCCCCCGCGCCGCCCTCACCGCCGACGAGATCGCCAAGGAGGCCGAGTTCTTCTCCTTCGGCACCAACGACCTGACCCAGATGACCTTCGGCTTCTCCCGTGACGACGCCGGCAAGTTCCTGGACTACTACTACGACAAGAAGATCTACGAGTCCGATCCCTTCGCGCACCTGGACCAGAAGGGCGTGGGCAAGCTGGTGGAGATGGCCGTCAAGCTGGGCCGCGCCACCCGTCCCGACCTCCATCTGGGCATCTGCGGCGAGCACGGCGGCGACCCCTCCTCCGTGGAGTTCTGCCACCGCACCGGCCTGGACTATGTGTCCTGCTCTCCCTTCCGGGTGCCCATTGCCCGTCTGGCCGCTGCACAGGCTGCCATCAAGGAAATGTGAGCGATCTTTTGAGCGTTCACAAAGCGGC
>CAVJBM010000250.1:0-5786 GCA_963647775.1 Anaerovibrio sp. | reverse complement strand
TTTGAGAAAAGTTAAAAAAGAACGGAGAATTCCGACTTGCACATGGCATTTTTGAGCCGGGGGTTCAAAAATCTACAGTGGTACAGCATGACAAAAATAAGACCATCTGCCTTTGGCAGATGGTCTTATTTTTGGGTTCCGCTCCCTGTGGTCGCTCCACCCCAAGGGGATTTAACGTGCTCGGCGGAAATGAATTCCGCCTGCGCCAAGGTTTTGCTGCGCAAAACGCTTGTGACGGCGCATAAGCGCCGCCCCACTGCGTGGGGCCCTGGTTTAGCGATATCTATAGTGCCACCCTATGACAAAAGCGGCAAACCTCGGCAGAGGTTTGCCGATTTTTATTTTTTGCCTCCATTTCTTGCCTTGTGCGCGGTTTCGTGATAAGCTGGATGCGGCAATATGATCTGTGGGAGTGATGACGCCTTGAAAGCGATCCTGACAAGCTCGCTGGGCGGCGCGAGCAGTGTGGACGGGGTCCGGCGGCCGTCGGTGATGATCCGGGACAACGGACTGCTGGACAATCTGCGGTCGATCTGGCCCGAACACGCGCGGGTCCTCATCCTCTGCGGCGACCCGGAGGACCGGGAGAAAAACGACAGCGTCCGCGCCTGCCTGTGCAGATCCCTGCCCATGAGCGGCCTGAGCGTCTCCCGTGTTGACCTGTGCGACGGCAGGGACCTCTCCGCGGCCGAGCACCTTGAGGACGTGGATGCGCTCATCCTGATGGGCGGCCACGTGCCGACGCAGAACCGCTTCATGCGGCGGCTCCGGCTGAAGGAACGCCTGAAGGACTATCGGGGCATCGTCGCCGGGTGGAGCGCCGGCTCCATGAACTGCGCCGACGTGGTCTATGCCGGCCCGGAGCTGGAAGGAGAGGCCATCGACCCAGGCTTTCAGCGCTGGCTCCCCGGGCTTGGACTTACGAAAGTCAACATTTGAAAATGGCAAAGCCCCGGACGCTTTTCGAAGCGCCCGGGGCTTTTTGCAGAGAGAACGCGCAGGGCGGAGCCGGCATAGACCGGTTCCGCCCTGCGCGCTGTATAGGGGATAAGGAAGAAAGGAGAATGTAAAAGAAAAAAGTGTGTAAAAGAAGAAGGTTAAATAACAGACGCTGGGGCAGGGGAGAGACTCAGGCGGCCTTGGGGGGCATGACGGTGGCGAAGCCAGTAATGACGGGGTCGCCGTTCTGGTTGGTGACCACGGTCTCCAGCTTCAGGCGGTTCTTCTCCTCATTGCGCTCCACCACGGTGCAGGTGGCGGTGACAGTGTCGCCGATGTGGACGGGCTTGACGAAGCGCAGCTCCTGGCCCATGTAAATGGTGCCGGGGCCGGGCAGATACATGCCCAGCACGGCGGAGATGAAGCCGGCGGAGAGCATCCCGTGGGCGATGCGGCCGTGGAACATGCCCTGCTCGGCCTCCACGGCGTTGATGTGGGCGGGGTTGAAGTCGCCGCTGTAGCCGGCGAACAGCGTGATGTCGGCCTCGGTAATGGTCTTGGTGAAGCTGGCGCTGTCACCCAGCTTGATCTCCTGCATGGTCAAACCTTTCATAATTACGGAACCTCGATTCGAATAAAATTATTGAATCACCCTTCATGTTTATCATAGCGCGGCATGAATGACTTGTCAAGATGTATTTAGCAAAGTTGAATAAAAAATTTTGAGAGCGCCAAAGAAATGTGTTGACAAATGCGTTTGCATGCGATATTCTAAAACCAGAAATTGAATCACCCTTCAATTTTCTCCGCCGGCAAACACTTTAACGTGAATCACGATTCATGTGAAAAAATGGCCGGGATCGGGCAAAAGGGCGCCCCCGGGGCGCCAATCAAATGAGAACTGGAGGATACTCAAACTATGGACAAGAAACCGAACGTGGGGATCGTTGGTCTGGGCGTGTATCTGCCGCAGCGCAAGATGACCGCCAAGGAGATCTCCGACGCCACCGGCGGTAACTGGACCGAGGACGCCGTGATCAACAAGCTGGGCATCGTGGAGAAATACATTCCCAGCGACGATCCCTGTGACGGCTCCCAGGAGATGGGTGCGCTGGCGGCGCTGGACTGCCTGAAGAACACCGGCGTGGACCCCCTGGAGATCGATGCGATCCTCTGCATCACTGAGGAGTGGAAGGAGTATCCTCTGACCACCTCTGCCTGCTACGTCCAGGACCGCATCGGCGCCAAAAACGCCTGGGGCATCGACGTACAGAACCGCTGCTGCACCTGCGTGTCCGCCATGGAGCTGGCCAAGGACATGCTCATTGCCGACGACGAGCTGAACACCGTCCTGGTCTGCGGCGGCTACCGCAACTGCGACTGCATCGACTACACCGACAACGGCGTGTCGTTCATGTTCAACCTGGCGGCGGGCGGCGGCGCCATCCTGCTGCGGAAGAACTACGGCAAGAACCTGCTGCTGGGCACCCATCTGATGACCGACGGCTCCGTGGTCCACACCTGCGGCGTCAAGGTAGGCGGCCAGCGGGAGCCCGTCACCGCCGAGAACGTCAAGGAGTTCGGCATGCTGCGCCTGATGGACTCCCCCAAGATGAAGGGCCTGCTGAACACCGTGTCCATGCCCAACTGGTATCACTGCATCGACGAGGCCCTGCGCAAGGCGGGCAAGACCCGTGCGGACATCGACTATCTGGACATCCTGCACATCAAGCGCTCCGGCCATCTGGGGATGCTGAAGGACCTGGGCCTCACCGAGGACCAGACCATCTATCTGGAGAACTACGGCCATGTGGGCCAGATCGACCAGATCCTCTCCCTGAAGCTGGCCCTGGAGCAGGGCAAGGTCAAGGACGGCGACGTGGCCGTCATGATCGCTGCGGGCATCGGCTATACCTGGGCAGCCAACGTCATCCAGTGGGGGTGAGTGAATGGGCACCTTTCTCCAAGTCGTCCTGAGAAGTTTGGAGACGGGCGGAGTCTACGCGCTGGCGGCACTGGGCATCATCATCATTTTCCGCACCAGTAACATCACGCACTTCGCCCAGGGCTCCATGGGCATGTTCAACACCTTCGTGGTGGCCACCCTGGTGGCCAAGACCCAGCTTCCCCTCTGGGCGGCCACCCTCTGCGGCCTGTGCACGGCCATCGTTCTGGGCTGCCTGGTGGACTTCGTCATCATCCGGCGGACCAAGCGGGTCTCCCCGGTGGCCAAGCAGATCATCACCCTGGGCCTCATCATGGTGTTCGTGGGCCTGGCGCCCATGGCCTTCGGCGTGGACCCCCTGAAGCTGCCCCGCTTCATCGAGAGCGGCGAGCTGAACATCGGCGGCGCCCACCTGACCTATAACGGCCTGTTCAACATCCTGCTGGGCATCGTGCTGATGCTGATCCTGTTCTACGTGCTGCAGAAGACCAAGATGGGCATCGCCATCCGCACCACCGCCTCCAACGAGCCTGTGGCCCGCCTAATGGGCGTGCCCACCCGCAACGTGACCCTGTTCGCCTGGGCCCTGGCCGCCTGCCTGGGCTGCCTGGCCGGCGTCATGATCGCGCCCACCACCTCCGTGACCCCCAACGTCATGGACTCCGTGCAGGTCAACGCCCTGATCGCCTGCGTGCTGGGCGGCTTCCAGACCTTCTACGGCCCCATCCTGGGCGCGTACATCATCGCCATCGGCACCAACCTGCTGACGCTGTACGTCTCCTCCGTCTGGGGCGGACAGCTGATGTATCTGCTGGTCCTTCTGTTCATCGTCTTCCGTCCCCAGGGACTGGTGGGCAAGAAGTTCATCAAAAA
The DNA here is from genome assembly GCA_963647775.1 of Anaerovibrio sp. Lineage (GTDB taxonomy): Bacteria > Bacillota > Clostridia > Oscillospirales > Oscillospiraceae > Enterenecus. The sequence continues at coordinate 2,029 of CAVJBM010000250.1, read as the reverse complement.
AGTGTAAAGGAGGGGGAACGTCATGGAAAACAACGCTGCAAAACTCCCGACCGAACCCCCCAAGGGGAGCCTGGCGGGCCGCATTTACCGCAACGCCTACGTGCGCTACCTCTTCTTCGGCCTGGTGATCTGCCTGCTCCCCCTGCTGGCCAAGAGCGGCATCATGCCCAGCTCCTTCCTGGTCAACCTGGGCGGCACCATCATCTTCGCCATCGTGGCCCTGGGCCTGAACCTGCTGCTGGGCTACTCCGGCCTGATCTCCCTGGGCACCGCCGGCTTCATGGGCCTGGGCGCCTACGTCTCCGGCTACCTGACCCAGTCCGTCAAGCTGCCCTTCCTGGTGGCGGTGCTGGCGGCCATTGTGGCGGCGGCCCTCATCGGCGTGCTGGTGGGCTTCGTGTCCCTGCGTGTGGCGGGCATCTACCTGGCCATCGCCACCCTCTGCGTGTCTGAGATCCTCCGCAAGACCTTTGAGGAGCTGGATCAGTTCACCAACGGCTTCTCCGGCCTCACCGCCAGCTACCCCGTGATCTTCGGCGTCAAGCTGAGCCGGGAGGGCACCTTCGTCCTCCTCACCGTGGTGCTGGTGCTGGTGATGATGCTCACCCACAACCTGGTGAACGGCCAGATGGGCCGCGCCCTCCACGCCATGCGCGGCAGCGAGGTGGCAGCCCAGGCCATGGGCATCAACCTGCTGAAGTACCGCCTGGTGGTGTTCGCCATCGCCACGGCCTACGCGGCCCTGGGCGGCGCGCTGTACATGCACTTCGTCAAGTTCTCCTACCCCTCCACCTGGATCATGATGCTCTCCCTGAACGTGCTGGCCATGGTGGTCATCGGCGGCCTGCGCTCCATCTACGGCACGGTCATCGGCGCGCTCATCGTGTACGCCGTGCCCGACCTGGTGCTCAAGCGCATCCCCGTGATCGGCAAGATCGACGGCATCGCCTACATCTTCACCGGCGTGCTCATCATTCTGGTGGTCATGTTCTACCCCAACGGCGTGGTTGGCCTGCGCACCGACATCAAGCGCCTGTTCACCCGCAAAAACAAGAAGCAGGGAGGTGCCGGACATGAGTGAGCATCCCAACGCCCCCGCCCTGGCCGATGGCCTGGTGCTGGACATCTACGACCTGTCCATTCAGTTCGGCGGCCTGAAGGCGGTGGAGGCCCTCTCCTTTCAGGTCAAGGAGAAGGAGATCTTCGGCCTCATCGGCCCCAACGGCGCCGGCAAGACCACGGCCTTCAACTGCATCACCCAGTTCTATCACCCCGACCGCGGCCGGGTCATCTTCCGCACCCGCAGCGGCGAGGTCATGGACCTGGTGGGCCGTCCCGTCCATGAGATCATCAAGCTGGGCCTGGTGCGCACCTTCCAGAACGTGGAGGTCATCAAGGAGCTCTCCCTGATCGACAACGTGCTCATCGGCGCCCACACCGACTTCAAGGCCACCATTTTCGAGCAGGCCCTCCGCCTGCCCCGGGCCAGAAGGGAAGAGCGGGAGATGCGCCGCAAGGCCGAGCAGGCCCTGGAGTTCATGGGCATCGGCGCGCTGAAGGACCTCCCCGCCGGCGGCCAGCCCTACGGCGTGCTGAAAAAGGTGGAGATGGCCCGCACCCTGATGGCGGAGCCCAAGCTGATCATCCTGGACGAGCCCGCCGCCGGCCTGAACGATTCCGAGACCGCCGACCTGGCGGCCACCATCCGCCGCATCCGGGACGCCTACGACTGCACCATCCTTCTGGTGGAGCACGACATGCGCCTGGTCATGGGCATCTGCGACCGCATCTGCGCCATCTCCTTCGGCCAGTTCCTGGCCTGCGGCACCCCCGCCGAGATCCAGAGCAATAAGCTGGTCCAGGAGGCATATCTGGGAGAGGAGGAGGACGACTGATGAGCAACATCGCGCTCTCGATCAAGGGGCTGAAGGTCAGCTACGGCGCCATCCAGGCGGTAAAGGGCATCGACATCGAGGTCCATGAGGGCAGCGTCGTGGCCCTGCTGGGCGCCAACGGCGCGGGAAAAAGC
>CAVJBM010000249.1:0-3640 GCA_963647775.1 Anaerovibrio sp. | reverse complement strand
GGGCGGGGTTGACGATGATCGTGTTCAAGAGCACGGGCCTCCTTTTGAGGAAAAGTTTGTGGGTGCGGCACGGGGGAAAAGCGGGGGACGGGGTCGCTGCGGCATATATTACAACAGCATACTATCATCAAAACCGGCGGGAGTGAAATTCCGATTCTTTATTTCAGAAATGCAAAAAAATGCGGCACCGCGGTCCCGCGGTGCTGCATTTTGAATCGAACGCTTCAGTTTTCGGAGGTCCGGGCGGCCAGCGTGCGGCGCGCTCCGGTGAGGAAGAGCAGGGTGCAGAACACGGCCGCGGAGATGCACAGGCAGAGGGTCAGCGCGCCCTTGTAGGTGCCGGCGGCGTCGTAAAACGCGCTCATGACTGGGTTGCCCAGCCCCATGCCCAGGGAGCTGAGGGCCAGGGCGATGCCCAGGAAGGTGGGGGTCTCCCGCTCGCCGAAGACCGTGGACACCACGAAGGGCATCATCAGTGTCTCCAGCGGGAGAGAGAGGGCGAAGATCACGGCAAAGCACCAGTACCAGGCGGCGCTGCGGGCGAAGAGCAGCAGGAGAATGCCGATGATGTTGGCGGAGAAGCAGATGCAGAGGGTGCGGCGGAAGCCCACGCTGTCGTAGATCTGACCCAGGACGATCTTGCTGACGGCCAGCACGATGAACAGCAGGCTGATGACCGAGGAGGCCAGGCTCTGGCCGTAGCCGGCGTCCACGATCTGAGCGGACACGTTGGTGTACACCGGGTTGGTCAGGAAGCCGATGAAGAACATGCAGAGCATCAGGATGTAAAACTTGGGGCTGCGGACGGCCTGGCGGAAGGTGACGCCGGTGCTGCTCCGCTCCTTGACTGCGACATCGTCCGGGGAGCCCAGGGGGACGAGGCCCAGCTGCTGCGGATCGTTGCGGATGAGCACCACGCCGAGGACGGCGACAGCGGCTACAGCGCAGGCGCTGATCAAGAAGGAGTTCCACCAGCCGAGACCGGAGATCCACCCGGCGGCCAGCCGGCTGCCCAGCGAACTGCCCAGCCCGCTGCCCGCCAGAATGATGCCGGTGAACAGGCCCCGGTGGGAGTAGAACCAGTTACGTGTCAGGGTGGAGACGGCGCCGGTGGAGGACAGGGCGAAGCCCAGCCCCAAAAACAGGCCGCCCAGGTAGAAGGAGAGCCCGCCGGCTGCCCGGGAGAAGATCACCATAGCCAGGCAGATGCTGCAGCAGCCGGTAAAGACCATGCGGCGCAGGCCGAATTTCTTGGCGAAGAAGCCGAAGAACAGATTGCAGAGCATCATGGTCACGCTGCGGAAGGTGTACAGCATGGAGAATTCCGTGCGGGAGATGCCCAGGGCGGTGGTGGCGGGGACCAGATAGAGCCCCAGCGGGCCGTTGGCAAGGCCGTAGTCCACAAAGATGATGAGGAAGCATGCGGCCAGCACCAGCCATCCATAGAAGAAGGATCGTTGTTTCATGGGAAGTTCCTTTCATGCGTGTTTTGTAATATATGCGCAGCACTTCCCGGTCCCGCTCGTCTGTGGATGTGGTGTATTGTAGCACGACTTTCCGGCGGAATCAAGCGGAAAAGATGGGCCCGCTTTTCCGCGGAGCCGGCCTGCGGAGGGATGGAAGGAGCGGCCGTTACCTTAAAAGGGAATCGGCAAGATGAACAAAAAGGGCGCAAAACGCATTTCTGATATGCAACATTTTGATTTCACAAATGGGGCAAAGGAGGCTAAAATCCAGATATGTACCACAGCGGCCGCCCTGTGATCCAGCATAGGAGCGGAGAACATGAACGAGAAAGGATCGGATACACCATGAAACACGCGAACAAGCTCGCCGCACTGCTTCTGACACTGGCCCTGGCGCTGGGGCTGACCGCATGCGGCTCCTCCAAGCCCGCGCCGTCCCCCTCTGCCTCTGAGCCTGCATCCCCCGCTCCCACGGAGACCGTCCAGTGGCCCGAAAACCCGGACAAGGTCTACGCGCTGACCGTGGGCGTCACCATCTCCCAGAAAACCCCCTCCGGCCAGGCCCTGCTGGCCATCAAGGACGAGCTGGAGAAGCGCAGCAACGGCGCCGTGACCCTGGACATTTATTGGGAGTCCGTCATGGGCGGCGCCACCGAGATCGCCGAGAGCGTGATGACCGGCACCCTGGACATTGCCCTGGTGTCCTCCGCCATTATCTCCAACTATACTCCGGCCATCGATGTGTTTTCCCTCCCCTTCATCATTTCCGAGCGGGAGCAGGTCAAGGCCGTCATCGACAGCTACTTTGACGACGTCACCGCCGGCATGAGCGACACCATCGGCATCCCCCTGGGCATCTGGGAGTTCGGCTACCGCCACCTGTGCACCCGTGAGAAGGAGGTCACCAAGCTGGAGGACTGTCAGGGCCTGAACATCCGCGTGATGGACGGCAAGATCTATACGGACACCTTCAATGCCCTGGGCTGCATCCCCCAGAACATCGCCACCTCCGAACTGGTCACCGCCCTGCAGCAGGGCGTGGTGGACGGCGTGGAGGAGCCCTTCTCCATGATCTGCGGCCAGCAGCAGTATTCCTTCTGTAAGTACGTGGCCATGATCGGCTACAACTATTCCGTGGGCTGCCCCGTGCTGAGCAGCGACACCGCCGCAGCCCTCCCCGAGAACGTGCTGGCGCTGGTGAAGGAAGTGTTCCACGACTATCGCTACTATACCGTGGACCAGGGCCAGACTTTTGAGAACGACTACATCGCCCTCTGCAAAGAGAACGGCATGACCATCAACTACCTGGAGGAGGCCGAACTGGCCCGCTTCCAGCAGGCCGTGTCCTCCATCTGGGACCAGTACTCCGACCGCATCGGCGCGGAGCTGATCGACAAGGTGGCCAACGTGGCCTACTGATCCCCTGACGAAATTCCCGGCGCAGGGCGGCCCGGCCGCCCTGCGCGCATATAGAGAGGAGCACACATGAAAGTTTTCTTTGACATATTAGCAAAGGCGTGGAATGTCCTTGCCTGTATCCTGGCGATCCTGATGGGGGCGCTGGTGCTGATCGTGTTCTGGCAGGTGATCTGCCGCTTCGTGCTGAAGGACAGCACCGGCTGGACCGGCGAGGTCTCCACGCTGATTTTTGTCTGGGCCACCTATCTGGGGGCGGCGCTGGCTATCCACCAGGGCTCCCAGATCTCCATGACGCTGCTGGTGGTCAAGACCAAGCGGCCCCTGCGCCAGATCATCGTGCTGATCCAGGCCCTGGTGTGCGAGGTGTTCTACGCCGTCTTTATGATGGCGGGCATCCAGGCCATGCAGAAGTTCGCCAACGTGACCACCCCGTCCCTGAACCTGCCCATGCCCGTCGCGTACAGCGCCATCGCCGTGTCCGGCGTGATCATGCTGATCTACGGCATCGGCGAGATCATCAAGCCCATTCTGGAACTGGCCCGTCCCCAGCAGGACGCGGCCCAGGCCTGAGAAAGAGAGGAGTGACCGGCTATGTCTATGACTGCGATCATGTTTATCCTGTTCTTCGTGCTGATCTTCCTCTCGGTGCCCATCGGCTGGGCGCTGGGCATCTCCGCCGTGGCGGGCCTGGTGCTGGGCGGCGGCAACTTCAGCCTGGTGCTGCTGGCCTCCCGGCTGTATAACTCCACCAACTC
>CAVJBM010000248.1:0-4016 GCA_963647775.1 Anaerovibrio sp. | reverse complement strand
GTACGGCGCGCGGCCCCTGCGCCGCTACCTCCAGCACACGGTGGAGAACCTGGTGGGCCGCCGGATCATCTCCGGCGCGGTGTCCGCCGACTCGGTGCTCACCGTGGACGCGGAGAACGGCCAGCTGGTCATCCGCTGAGTGTAAACGGTTTTTCCCCCGGCCGCAGCGCGGCCGGGGGATTTTTTATCGCCGGGGCAAAATCACGATCCCTGTTGAAAAAACTCCCGAATCGTGGTATACTGCAAACCATTCTATATAGAAAGCTGAGTTGATCCGTCCTTATGGACAGTACCAGTATTACCCTGCTGGCAGCCATCATCGTCCTTGTGGCCTTTTCCGCCTACTTCTCCGCCACGGAGACCGCCTTCACCTCCCTCAACCGCATCCGGCTCAAGACCCGGGCGGACGGCGGGGACCGGCGGGCGGAACGGGTGCTGGAGCTGGCGGAGCAGTACGACCGCCTGCTCTCCACCATCCTCATCGGCAACAACATCGTCAACATCACCGCCACCACCCTGAGCACCGTGCTCTTCGTCAGGCTGTGCGGCGACCAGACGGGCCCCACCATCTCCACCGTGGTGCTGACGGCGGTGATCCTCATCTTCGGTGAGATCTCCCCCAAGAGTCTGGCCAAGGAGGCCCCGGAGACGTGGGCCATGCTCGCCGCGCCCCTGCTGCGGGCGCTGATGGTGCTCCTTACGCCGCTGAATTTCCTGTTCTCCTGCTGGAAAAAGCTGCTGAACAAGCTGTTCCGCCACGGGCAGGCCCAGGGCATCACGGAGGAGGAACTGGTGGGCATGGTGGACCAGGCGGAGGACGAGGGCGGCCTGGACGAGCATGAGGGCGACCTCATCCGCAACGCCATCGGCTTCAGCGACCTCACCGCCGGGGACATCCTGACCCCCCGGGTGGACATCACCGCCGTGGACGAGAGCTGCACCATGGAGGAGCTGTCCGCCGAGTTCGTCAGCAGCGGCTACTCCCGCATCCCCGTCTACCGGGAGAGCGTGGACGACATCGTGGGCCTGATCCATGAAAAGGACTTCTACGCCGCCCGGGCCAGGGGGGAGAGCGACCTCTCCAGGCTGCGCACCCCGGTGATCTATACCACCGCGGGCACCACTCTGCCGGTGCTGCTGCGCATCCTCCAGAAGAACAAGGTCCACATGGCCATCGTGGTGGACGAGTACGGCGGCACCGAGGGCCTGGTGACCCTGGAGGACATCCTGGAGCGGCTGGTGGGCGAGATCTGGGACGAGCACGACGAGGTGGTGGAGCTGTTCCGGAAGCAGGAGGACGGCTCCTGGCTGGTGGACTGCTCCGCCGACCTGGACGAGCTGTACGACCTGTTCTCCGTCAAGGGCTCCTGCGAGGCGGTGACCGTCTCCGGCTGGGTGCTGGAGCAGATGGGCCATCTGCCCCGGGAGGGGGAGAGCTTCTCCGCCGAGGGGCTGGACGTCACCGTCACGAAGGTGGCCCAGCGCCGGGTGCTGGAGATCCGGGCCGCCAAAGCGGCGGAGCCCGTGCCCCAGGGCTGAGGGAACTTTTTCCGCCCCGGCTCCGTCTGACAAAGCAGAAAGGAGCGTGTGCCCCATGAGACGAGCCCTGCGCACCCTGTTTCTGCTGACCCTTGCCGTGTTGGTGATGGCCGCCCCGGCCTTCGCGGACACGGGGCCGAAGCCCTATCTCCGGGTGCGGGTGGAGAACGCCCCCCGGGAGGACTACTATCTGGACCTTTTGGAGGAGGGCGAGCCCCGGGAGCAGCCGAAGGCAGCGGAGGACCCGCTGGAGCAGCAGCTGCGGGCCGCCGTGCCCGAGGGCTGGCACGCCTGCGTGAGCCAGGGCACCAGCGGCGCGCCCATTTTTGGCTCCCTCACCGGCGAGGAAGCCGGGGGCGGGACTTTCCTCCATGATTTCCGCTATATGGGCGTGCCCCGCCGCTACCGCATCCTCATCGTCACCGCCGGCGGGGAAAGCTGGCTCTCAGAGCCCCTGGACCGGCCGGCCCTTCAGTCCTCCGTTACGGTGGACTGGGCGGCGAAGCGGGTGACCAGCCCGTCGGTGTGGGCGGCCTGCGCGGTGCAGTTCCTGTGCACCTTCCTGGTCACCGTGGCGCTGGAGGCCCTGGTACTGAAGTGCTTCGGCTATTCCATGAGGAAAAACTGGAAGCCCTTCCTGCTGGTGAATCTGGTGACCCAGGGGGCCCTGACCGCCTGGCTGTCCCTGAATGTGGTGCAGAACGGCGGGCATGTCTATTACATCATGCTCCTGCTGCCGGCGGAGCTGGTCATCGGCCTGATCGAGGGGGCGGTGTACGCCAGGACCCTCACCGGCGGAACGGGGAAGCGGGCCTTTGCCTACGGCATCTGCGCCAACGTGCTGTCCGCCGTCGCGGGCAGCGCTGTGATCGTTCCGGTGTGGAAGCTGGTCACCCGCATCTCCTGACGCTGCGGACCCATTTGGGGCTTGACACCGGGGGAAAACATGATAAACTATAACAGTTAAATGCACTGACGGAGCCAGATGCGCCAAGCAGCCGCAAGCGAGAGGGGACGGTGGGAGCCCTCGGCAGAGCGGGCGGATCGGCCACTCCCGAGCGGCCCGGGACGACCGGGACGGCCCATCCCCGTTACCGGATGAGCTAAGACGCCTCCCCTCCGGGAGGATAATTAGGGTGGTACCGTGGAGTATTGGATGCTCCGCCCCTATGACCGTGGGGGCGGAGCATTTTTTTGTCGGGAGGTGTGCCATGGACAGACGGGAAGTGGATATGTCGGCGGACCCCCGCCGGGAGCAGTTCGCCCATTTCCGGGCCATGGACGACCCGTGGATGGGAGTGACCGTCCCGGTGGACGTGACGGACCTTGTGGAGGCCATGGAGGACAGGCCCTTCTTCCTCACCTTCCTGTACGCCGTGACCCGGGCGGCCAACGCCGTGCCCGAGCTGCGCCGCAGGCTCCTGCCCGACGGGCGGGTGACGGAGTATGACCGCTGCACCCCCTCCTACACGGCCATGAAGCCCGACGGGGTGTATGTCTACTGCGCCGTGCTGGGCCCGGCTGACGACTGCGACGCCTTCATGGCCGAGGGCCGCCGCCGGCAGGCGGAGGTGCTGGAGCGGGGCACCCTCACTGAGGACGGGGCCCCCCTGTGCCACCTGTTCATCTCGGCCCTGCCGTGGCTGCCCTACAGCCAGATCAAGGCCCCCGCCCCCGGCCGGGACGAGAGCAATCCCCGCATCTTCTGGGGCCGGCATACCCGGCGGGAGGGCCGCTGGGAGCTGCCCGTGTCCCTCTTCGTGAACCACGCCCTGGCGGACGGCGTCCACCTGGCCCGGTTCTATCAGACACTGGCGGGCGAACTGGCCGCCCTCAGCGCCCGATTCCAACAAGAGAACAAATGAATGAAAATAAAAGGAGCGAATGAACCATGAAAGACCCCAAGCCCTACGGGCTGAACGAGCTGCGTGAGATGTTCCTGTCCTTCTTCGAGACCAAGGGACACCTCCGCCTGCCCAGCTTTTCCCTGATCCCCCAGAACGACGCGTCCCTGCTGCTCATCAACTCCGGCATGGCCCCCATGAAGCCCTACTTCACCGGCGAGCAGGAGCCCCCCCGCCACCGCGTCACCACCTGTCAGAAGTGCATCCGCACCGGCGACATCGAGAACATCGGCCACACCGCCCGCCACGGCACCTATTTTGAGATGCTGGGCAACTTCTCCTTCGGCGACTATTTCAAGCACGAAGCCATCGCCTGGAGCTGGGAATTCCTCACCTCTCCCGACTGGGTGGGCATGGACCCCGACCGTCTGTATCCCTCCGTCTATGTGGACGATGACGAAGCATGGAACATCTGGCACAACGAGATCGGCATTCCCGCCGACCGCATTTTCCGCTTCGGCAAAGAGGATAACTTCTGGGAGCACGGCTCCGGTCCGTGCGGCCCCTGCTCCGAGATATACTACGACCGCGGCGAGAAATACGGCTGCGGCAAGCCCGGCTGCACCGTGGGCT
>CAVJBM010000247.1:1471-3087 GCA_963647775.1 Anaerovibrio sp. | reverse complement strand
ATCTGCAACCAGTATAGCCGGGAATTCTCATTTGTCAAGGGGCGGGCGCAAAAAAAGCAGGATGAGCGTTTCGCTCATCCTGCTGGAAGATTCGGTTTTACCGGCGGCCGCCCCGGCGGCTGCGGACCTCGGTCATGTGCAACTCGGACAGCTTGCTGTCCGAGGAGGCCATGAACTGCTTCAGCTGGTCCTCAAAGCTCTGGGGGCCCTTCTGCTGGTTGACCTCGCCCTGGAAGGGCTGGGCCTGGGGCCGGCGTCCGCCGTTGTTGTAGGGCCGGCGCTCTCCGCCGCCCTGACCGGGGTTGAAGGGCCTGCGCTCGCCGCCCTGTCCGCCCTCGCGGGGGCCGGGCCTGCGCTCCGGCCGGGGAGGAGGCGGCAGCGTCTGCTTGATGGACAGATTGATGCGGTTGTTGTCGTCAATGCCGATCACCTTCACGGTGACGGTCTGCCCCTCGGTGAGATGCTCATGCACGTCGTTAACGTAAGAATAGGCGATCTCCGAAATATGTACCAGCCCGGAGCGGTTGCCCGGCAGGGACACGAACGCGCCGAACTTGGTGATGCCTGTGACCTTTCCCTCTAAAACGGAACCTACTTCAAACCCCATAAAACCCTTTTTTCCTTTTCCTTTTTCTTAATAGTTTAGTTGGACGTATCCACGAACCGGATCTCGCCGACCTCCAGCAGGCCCAGCTTGCTTCTGGCGATATTGAGGATATATTCCAGATCATCGCTGTGCTCGATGGCGTCGGCCAGGGCGGCGTTGCTCTCCTGCTGGACCTGGACCTTGCTGCGGTAGAGATCCCGCTGGGCCTGGGCCTTGCTGAGCTGCCCCCGCACGGTGAGCAGGCCGATCACCGACGCCGCCAGCAGCACCAGGATCAGCAGCTTCGTGGCTGCGCCCGCCCGCTTGAACTTCATGGGGACCGACCTCCTTCCCGTTGGGATACGGCTGATAGTGCGCCATGTTTATTCTATACCATTCCCGCCAAATATGGAAGCCCCTTTTTCTGTTTTCCAAAAATTTTTTTGCCCGCCGTCCCCCTGCCCGGGCGGGGCGGAGCAGCAGGGCCAGCAGCCGGCCCACGGCGGCGCAGGCCGCCAGCAGCCCGGGCAGCACCAGCCGGCTGAGGGTGAGCAGATAGGTCCCGCCCCCCAGCAGCAATGCGGCGGCCAGGTAGAGCCGCACCTGCCCGTCCTCCCAGGTGAGGGCGGCGGCGAAGAGCAGCCCCGCCGCCGCGCACCAGAACAGCAGGTCCAGCAGAAAGGCCAGCCACCGCCAGCCCAGGCTGCGCCGCAGGGCCCGCAGCAGGTCGTACCCCAGGCCCAGCCCCGCCCCCAGCCCCACGGCCCGGAGAAAGGCCGCGGCCTGCCCCGCGATGTCCACCGTCATGGCCTACCGCAGCAGCCGGGAGAAAAAGCCGCCCCGGGGCCCCCGGTCCTCCTCGTAGAGGATGGCGTCGATGCTCCCCTCCACCTGGAGGTCGCCCCCGTCCAGGGACAGCTTTTCGATGTGCAGGTCCTCGCCGGTGACCGTCATGGCCCCCAGGGAGGTGGACAGGACGATGGTGCTCTCGTCAAAGCGCTCCACGTCCTCCACGCCGGACACGGTCAGC
>CAVJBM010000247.1:0-1461 GCA_963647775.1 Anaerovibrio sp. | reverse complement strand
CGTGATGGGGGGCGGCAGCGGCGGCGTCAAAAGCCATGCCCTCAGCTCCTTTCGAAAGAAAGACCGCGGACCGTACCCACACGGTCCGCGGCTTGTTCCATTCTTATGGGGCGCGGGGGGAGATTATGCCTTGCCCTCGTCCTCGGGGGGCAGGCCGTCCCGCCGGCGGAGGTCCCGCTTGAGCAGGGTGTACAGCACCGCCGTGATGGGCACGCCCACCACCAGGCCCACGAAGCCCGCCAGGGCGCTGCCCACCGTCACCGCTGCCAGCACCCAGATGCCCGGCAGGCCGATGGAGGTGCCCACCACCCGGGGGTAGATGAGGTTGCCCTCCAGCTGCTGGAGGATGATGAGGAACACCAGGAACCACAGCGCCTGCATGGGGGAGATCATCAGCAGCAGGATAGCGGCGGTGATGGCGCCGATATAGGCCCCCGCCACGGGGATGAGGGCGGACACGGCGATGATGACGGAGATGAGGGGCGCGTAGCTGAAGCGGAAGATGTTCATGCCCAGGAAGCACAGGCAGCCCAGGATGATGGCCTCGGTCAGCTGGCCGGAGACATAGCGGGTGAAGGTGTCCGCCGTCAGGCGGGCGACGGTGAGCACCGGGCCGGAGATCTTCCCCGGCAGATAGGTCACCACCAGCCGGCGGCACTGGGCGATCAGCTTGTCCGCCCCCGCCAGCATATACACGGAGAACACCAGCGACAGCAGCCCGGTGATCACCCCGGAGAGGATGGCCCCGGTGGCGGAGATCAGCTGGGGCAGGGTGGAGGTGAGAGTGGTGAGCACCTTCGAGAGGATGTTGCCCACGGCGTCGTGGAGGCGGGCGGAGAGGTTCAGCCCCTGGAGCAGCTCCAGATCCAGGGCGGCCACCAGCCTGTCGTAAATGCGCTGGAGCCCGGCGCCGTAGTCCCCGATGCCGGCCACAAAACTCTGGATGCTGCGCACCAGCTCCGGGAGGACCAGGGCCATGATGGCGGTGAGGACGGCCAGGAAGATGAGGTAGGCGGTGGCCACCGCCAGGGGCCGGGCCAGCCTGGCCTTTTTGCCGGTCAGCCCCTTGCCGTACAGCCGGGCGAAAAAGCAGCAGGGCCGGTGGAGGATAAAGGCGATGGCGAAGCCGATGAACAGCGGGGTAAAGGCCCCCAGCACCTTCCCGGCCCACAGCCCCACGGCGTCCATCTTCACGATGACCGCGATGAGCAGGACGGTGTAGGTGATGAGCAAGATCAGCTTTTTCATGGTTGCTTTGTTCAAGGCGTCGGCCCCCTTTGCGTTCTCCCCATAGTTTACCATGCTCCGGCCGGCGCGTCAATCGAAAGCTGCGGTTGGGCCGGCCCTGCGTGGCCGCCCGCGGTTTTTTTATTGTAGGGGACGCTGGGACAGCGGCCCTTTTCCCTGCGCGGCGGGGACGGGGGATGGGGTTTCGCCCCCAGGGCGACCTCCTTTTTGCAC
>CAVJBM010000246.1:0-30436 GCA_963647775.1 Anaerovibrio sp. | reverse complement strand
TTTCTCCTTATCAAAAGTCTTGTGCCGCCCTTCTGGGCCGCGGGCCTTCCTGGCTGTGGTTCAAGAAATGCTACGTTCGCCCGGCGGACTTCCTGTTCGTCCGGGTTTTGCGCCGCCGGGCCGGGGCGGGCAGTCGGCTCTGCCCGCCCGGCCTTGGGCGGAATGGGATCGTGGAATGGGAAAGGATCGGTACACAAAATTCGCGCGTGTTCAGGGCCTGGGTCGGATGCGTTACGTCCCCCGCGGTTCAGTCGCGGAGATATTGGTCCACCGCGCACTGGACCATATCATCCCAGGTGGAAAAGCGGGTGCTCTCCTGGACAAAGGAGTCCAGGCGCTCCCGTGCGTAGATCAGCACGTCCGCCTCCCAGTTGATGACCACCGCGCTGGAAAAGCGGAAGGCCTCGAAGGTATCAAAGTTCGTGTTGGCCTGCATGAACTGGTCGGTAAAGGCCGCCGCCAGCATGGCCCGCAGCTCGTCAGAGCTGCTCACCACGTCAAAGCCCCGGACGGAGCCGGAGGCCATGGCGCAGCCGGCGCAGGACTCGCAGCTCTCCCCGCTGCAGCCGCGTTCAGTCTGCTCAGCCATTTTCCGCATGGTACTTCTCCGCCATCTTCAGCACATACTCGCGCCAGACGGGGGCGGTGGCCGCCTTGCGGGCCACGATGCGCTCGATGTCGGAGGGGGTGACGGTGTCGTCATTGATCTCGCTGCGGTCGATGACGGTGTTGTACAGGCCGCCCTCCGCGGGGGGACAGCCCTCGATGAACAGGCCGCGGTCGCGCCACTTGCGGGTGCAGTTGCCGTGGAGGATCAGGCTCTTCTTGGGGATGTTGTCGGGGATGGAATCCTTGCGGCCCACCACGATGACGCAGTCGGTGTTCTTGTCGTACTCGCCCACGGCCTTCAGGGTCTCCATGTTCAGGGCCAGCAGGGCCTGGCAGCTGGAGCAGGCGTTCTCGTGCAGGATGGTGTACTCCGGCCAGGAGTCCAGGCCGGCCAGATAGGGCACCCACATGTTGATGGCGTGGTCCTCCACCTTTTCGCCCACCACGATGATGTCCTCATCATGGGCGGCGCCCAGGCCCACCTCGGCGGCCACCTTGAAGTAGCTGACGGCGTCGGGGTCGATGCCGGTCAGGTGGCAGGCCACACGGTCCACGGCCACGGGATCCAGGGAGCCCATGATGCAGCCGATGTACTCGGGCACGGGGGTGTGGGGGGAGTAGCCGCCGGCGGCGTAGATGGCATCCACGATGTTGATGTCGGCGCGGACGGCCCACCACACGTCCATCATGGCCATGGTCAGGTTCTCCTTGTGCATGTCCAGGTGGACCTTGTCCTGCACCACGCCCTTGATGTTCTTCAGCGCGCAGGAGAACACCATGCTGGCGTGGGCCTTCAGGATGGGCAGGTTGATGATGTGGTCGGCCTCCAGCAGGAAGCGGGGCAGCTTCACATAGTTGATGTTGGAGCGGTGGCCGCGGACGGGGATCTTGATGAGATCCTTGTCCCGCTTGATGTCGATGAGCTCCACGCCCTCCTCCTGGGCCACGGCCTCGATGCCGCAGACCTTGAAGCACTCGTTGGTGTCGCAGCCGATGGCGGCGGCCTCGGCGATGATGATGCGGCCGGGCTCGGCCTTCTTCACCTCGCGGACCACGGCGCGCACCACCTCGGGGTTGGTGCAGACGGCGGTGTCGGGGGTGGCCACGTGGCCGGCGTTGGGCTTGAGCACGACAGTCTCGCCCTTTTTGATGAGGGATGAGACGCCGCCCATCAGATCAAAGACCTTGGTGACGCTGGCCTGGATGGAATCCTCCTTGGCCAGGGCCACGATAGACTTCTTGTTAGCCAATGTATTGACCTCCTTTGTTTTGAACGGACGATGGGTTTGACGATTTATGCAGAATATGTTAAACTGATAACATATGCTACAGCAGAGAATTGGAAGATAAGGGGGATGACGCGGCATGGAGCCCGATATGATCTGGAAGGACCGGAACTTTCCCGACTCCTTCGACATCCGTCAGGTGGGCAATGCCTTCCGCATCTCCCTGGCGCTGTTTGACGACCAGGGAAAGATTGTTTACATGAACCGCTCCTTCGCCCGGGAGGTGGCGGTGGACCCGGACGACGCCGTCGGCAAAGGGGAGGACCTGTTCGCCGTGGACCCCATGCTGCCCGACGTATTTCTGTACAAGCGCATGGTGTGCCGCACGGTGCAGCGGCTGGACGGCTTCACCTTCATCAGCGCCATCCCCATCTTCAATGAGAACGGCACCGTGAAAATGGTGGGCATGACCATGGAGAACGAGGCCTCTCTGGCGGAGATCCGCCGCAGCTTCCAGGCCATCGTGGACCCTACCAAAAGCGCCATCCAGATCAAGACCATGGACCCCAGCGAGGCCATTCTCAAGCCCCTCATGGGCCACCACCGCTGCATGATCGAGCTGCGCGCCTTCATCCGGCAGATCGGCCCCAGCTCCGCCAGCGTGCTCATCACCGGCGAGTCCGGCTGCGGCAAGGAGGTGGCGGCGGACTGCATCCAGGCCCTCAGCGACCGGGCGGACAAGCCCTACGTGAAGATCAACTGCGCCGCCATCCCCGCCCAGCTGCTGGAGTCGGAGCTGTTCGGCTATGAGCCGGGGGCCTTCACCGGGGCCAGCAGCAAGGGCAAGGCCGGCCTGCTGGAGGCCGCCAACGGCGGCACCCTCTTTCTGGACGAGATCGGCGACATGCCCTCCGAGCTGCAGCCCAAGCTGCTGCGCGCCCTCCAGCACGGCGAGGTGTACCGCATCGGCAGCACCAAGGTCCGCAAGACCGACGTGCGCATCATTGCCGCCACCAATGCGGACCTGAACCGGAAGATCGCCGAGGGCAAATTCCGGGAGGATCTCTATTACCGGCTGGCGGTGATCCCGGTGCGCATCCCGCCCCTGCGGGAGCGGCGCAGCGACATCTTCTCCCTGGCCTGCTACTACCTCTCCATCTACTGCGAGAAGTACAGCAAGAGTGTCCGGCTCCCCAACGAGATCGAGGACCTGCTCCGCCAGTACGACTGGCCGGGCAACGTCCGGGAGCTACAGAACGTGGTGGAATACTACGTGGTGTGCTCCATGTCGGAGGAGGGGCTCACCGCCCAGCAGCTTTCCCGCATCCTCCGGCACCCCCTCTCCGGCACGGCCGCCGGGGGCGACACGCTGGAGGCCCAGATGGAGGCCCTGGAGCGCCGGCTGGTGGAGGAGGCCCTGGACGAGGAGAAGAGCCTGCGCCAGGCGGCCAGGCGGCTGGGCGTGGACGCGTCCACCCTCAGCCGGAAGGCGAAAAAATACGGCATTGAGCTCCGATAAAGCATGTGTTTTCAGCAGGGACTGCCCATCCGGGCAGTCCCTGCTTTTTTATGTCGGGGTTCAGCCGAAGAAGCCCAGCATGCAGAAGATGATGCCGACGATGGCAGTGATGGTGGCGGTGACGATGCTGCCGAAGAAGATGGTCTTGTAGGTCTGCTTCACGGTGCAGTCGGACAGGTTGGACTCCACGGTGATGGCGGCGTTGGTGGGCAGGCCGCCGGAGAAGGCCACGCCCCAGGTCACCAGGTTGGCGAATACGTACATGGAGATGCCGGCGGGCTCAAACACGGACAGGAACACGGGGGCGATGGCAGGCACGCCGCCCAGGCCGGCGAAGAACATCATCACCAGCACCAGGATGGCCAGGCCGATGATCAGCGGCAGGCCGGAGCCGGCCAGAGCGCCCACGAACCACTCGAAGGCGGGGGACTGGGTGAGGATCATGGTGGGCAGCACCATCAGCATCAGCTGGATGGGGATGAGCATGGTGCCCTCGCCGGCGGCGTTCAGGATCAGGCCGATCTTGGTCTTTTTGCCCTCCTCCTTGGGGAAGTAGGGGTACATGACGATCATGGTGGCGATGCAGCCGATGGCGATGGAGATCCAGGCATCCAGCTTCAGCAGGTTATAGACCAGGATGACGATGACGATGGGCACCAGGGCCAGGAGCACGGGAGGCAGCTTGGCGTCGGTGTTCATCTCGGGCAGCATCATCTTGCCGGTCTCGAACTTGGCGCCCTTCTTGTGGTCACGGCCCAGGATAATGACCATGAACAGGCAGAACAGGAAGATGAACAGCAGCCACAGGATCAGGCGGGGGAAGAAGTAGGCCGTGGGGCTGTAGCCGGGGAGGAACTGCTGCAGGAACACGTTGATCATGGTGGGAGCGCCGGGGATGCAGGTGCCCACGGAGGCGGCGAAGGCGGTGAGGGCCGCCAGATGACAGCGGCGGACGTCCAGCTTGCGGAAGATGACGCCGCACATGGCCAGCATGGTGACGGTGATGGCCTCGTTGGCGAAGCCGGCCAGGCCCAGGATCACCCGGAAGGCCACCAGCACCAGGATGGAGATGACCACCTGGGCGGAGTAGCTTTTGCCCAGCTTCACGGGCTTCATGAGACAGTTGGCCAGGGCGTCAATGCCGCCGCAGCGGGTGTACAGCACGCCCAGGGTGCCGCCCAGCAGGGTGACGAAGATGGTGGGCATCAGGGCGGAGCCCCAGGTGGCCAGGCCGGAGGCGAAGGTGGCGGCATAGGGCAGGCCGTTGGTCCAGCACATGAGAGAACATCCCACCAGAACCGACAGGATGGGGTGCAGACCCTTGAGGATCAGCAGGGAAATGATCAGCATGGAGACGATCAGCGCCAGGAATTGGAATACCATAGTGTTTGCTCCTCTCTTTTATTGGTGGCGGGCTGCGGCTGGCGCGGCCCGCCTTTGACCCCCCTTTTCGGGGAAGGATCACAAAGGGATGGGGCTTACCGCCCGAGGATGGACTTGATCAGAAAGACCAGAATGACCACAAAGACGATGAGGGCGCCGATCCCCATGGCGGTCAGCCGGCGCTGCAGCTTCACGCTGTTGCTGCCGTGGGTCAGGGACCAGAAGTTGTCGGCGGCCACGATGATGCAGATGAGCATCAGTCCCGCCAGAGGCAGAGTCTCGCTGCCGGTCTGCTTCCAGAGCCATACGGACAGGGCCAGAAGCCCCACCACTGCGATCATTACAGCGCTGTCCCGGCCGGTCATGGTCTGTTTGCGTGTCATAGTCTCAGTCCTCCTGTCGTTTGTTTGGGCACGGCGGTCAGGCCATGCACTCGATGATCTTGTCCGCGGGATAGTGGGTGATGAGTTCGCAGCCCTGCTCCGTCACCAGCACGGTCTCCTTGATGCTGGCGCCGAAGTCGGCGCCCCGGGGGCCGTACCAGGTCTCCAGGGCCAGCACCATGCCGGGCTTCAGCTCGGCAGCGTCGTTGTAGGCGCAGCTGAAATAGGGGGCCTCCTGGAAGATGAGGCCGATGCCGTGGCCCTTGGCAAAGTGCTGGCAGGCGCGGATGTCGTCATAGCCCCAGAAGGCGGGGTCGCTGGGCCACTGGGCGCAGATGTCCGCGGTGGTGTTGCCCGGCTTGACGGCGGAGATGGCCTTCTGCATCAGGTCGTAGGCCACGGCGTAGGCGTCCTTCTGGGCCTGGGTGGCCTTGCCCACGCAGAAGGTGCGGCCCAGGCTGGTCTTGTAGGCGCAGTAGGTGGCGGCATCCACGGACACGTCCACAAGGTCGCCGCAGACCAGCATCCGGTCGGTAAAGTCGGCGTGCATGGGGTTGGTGCGGGGACCGGAGGCGATGTTCACGGGCAGCACCTCGTCGGAGCCCATGAAATACTCCCGCCGCAGGCCCACGCTGGACAGGCCGTTCTCCGTAGCGCAGGAGTGGATGCCCGCCGCGATGTCGGCCATGGCGGCCTCGGCAATGGCGGCGGAGATGCGGATGCAGGCGATCTCGTCCTCATTCTTGATCATCCGCAGCTCGTGCATGGCCTGGGTGGGAATGACCACCTCGTAGCCCCGCTCCTCAAAGACCTCCTTCAGGGGCACGGGGGCGGGGGGTAGGTCCAGCGCCACGGGCTTGCCCTTGCCGCCGTTGGCCTGGATGTACTTATCCATATAGTCGATGAAGCCCTGCCAGCCCGCCTTGGTGAAGGCCAGCTTGCCGCCGCCGATGTCCTTGGTCACCCGGTCCTCACGGAGCCAGGGCATGGCCTTTTTCAGGTCGTCGGGGTCGAAGCTGGTGGTGGCGGAGAGGAGGGGCTCCCCGTCCGGGCAGAGCACGCTGATCATGCTGGCGGACCAGCGGCAGGGCACCGTGGGGAAGCCGCCGGTCATGTAGCGCATGTTCCAGGCGTCCCAGCTGATGAGGGTGCCGTAGCCGTACTTTTCCATGATCTGACGGACCCGCGCCAGGCGGTATTTGCGCATCCGGTCGTAGTTGATGCCGATATACCGGTCAGTTCCATTGGTTCCAAAAGGCATAGTTCATTCTCCTTTCCTGCTTAGTAGGGGCACTCGATGATGGTGTCGATGGGGAACCGGGTCAGGAGCTCGTAGCCGTCCTTGGTGACTGCGACGCACTCCTCCACGCGGGTGCCGTAGGCGTGGCGCTCGTGGTTGCGGTCGCCGAAGTAGGTCTCCACGGCGATGCACATGCCCTCCTCGAACTTGACGGGGATCTCAGTCTCGGAGGGGCCGCCCACGCCGAACATGGGGTACTCGTGGAGGGAGAGGCCGATGCCGTGGGCCAGGCACAGGCCGCCCAGGATGCGGCGGTTGTCCTTCTCATAGCCCCAGAATTCCGGGCTCTTGGGCCAGACGGCCAGGCAGTCTGCAGTGGTGTTGCCCGCCTTGATCTGGGCCATGCCGTCGTACATCATCTTGCGGGCCACCTCGAAGCCCTCCTTCTGCTCCTCGTTGGCCTCGCCGCAGATGAAGGTGCGGTAGTAGCAGGACTTGTAGCCCATGTAGGAGTTGCCGTTGATGTCGATGTCGATGTAGTCGCCGGGGCGGATGATGCGGTCGGTGTAGTCGATGTGCAGGGGGAAGGTCCGGGGGCCGGAGGCCACCACGAAGTCCATGCTCTCGTCCGCGCCGCAGGCGAACAGGGCCTCCTGGCCGATACCCTGGAGCTCGCTCTCCCGGATACCGGGGCGGATGGCCCGGCGGATGGCGGAGAAGGCCGCGTCGGCGGAGTGGCAGGCCATGCGGACGCAGGCCACCTCGTCCACGCTCTTGACGGAGCGGGCCTTGAACATGGTGAACACCGGGTCCACCACCTTGAAGCCCAGAGACTTCATCCGGGCCTCATACATGTAATAGTTGGGGCAGTTGTCCAGGCCCACGGTGCCGCCGGTGACGCCGTATTCGGCCATGATCTTCCCGATCTCATGGATGGTGTCCTCCAGCTGGTCGGGGGCGGCGGCCATCTTGCCGCCGAAGGGCACGTGGTGGATGCGGCCCTTCATCCAGGGCATCTCCTCCCCGGCCTTGTCCGGGTCATAGCAGGTGTAGGAAAACAGATGGGGCTCGCCGTTCTTGGCCAGGACCACGAACTGCTCGCTGGCCCAGCGGCTCTGCATGCTCAGGTAGCCGCCGGTGATGTAGCGGATATTCCACGGCTCCCAGGACACCAGCAGGTCCACGCCGTCCTCCTCCATCAGCTTTCTGGTGCGGTCCAGCCGATACTGGCGCATCCGCGGAAAGTCGATCCCCTGTAAACGGTCGTACGCCATCAGATTGAATGGCATCGTTACTTCCTCCTTCTTGTGATCAGTTTGCGCTCAGAGTGCTAAAATGCGGGGGCTGCTTTGTACAACATCACTGACTTAGTGCAATCGCTGTGCCAACTCTCCCCGGCGGCGCCGCCGGACCGCCCTCCGCCGCCCTTATCCCCTGGGCCGCCCGGCCTTTTCCCGCCGGATCAGGCCGTCCGCTCCCCCGCCGGATCTGCAAAACCGCCCGCTTTTCCGTTGCGTATTCGCAACATATCAATGCAGGTTCGCAACACTATTTGAGGCATTCCCCCGCCGGCCGCACCGGCAAAGGGCCGCAGTCCGCCGAAAACAGCGGGCTGCGGCTTTTTCTGCCCGATCGGCCGATTTGGCACGCGGCTTGCTTTCTAACAATATGGCACTCAAAGCGGGCAGCCGGCCCCACCCGCGGCCGCCCGCACTTTGTACAACACAACAACATTCCAAAAAAGGAGGATCATTCTATGCCTTTTGGAAGCATCGCCAGCGACCGCCTGCGCAGCATCAACTATGAGCGCATGCGTGCCTACCGGCTGGAGCGCACCAGAAAGCTGATGGAGGAGGATGGCCTGGACGCCATCATCACCTGGGAGCCCTGGGACATCCGCTACATCGCCAGCGCCTACGTCCCCATGTCCACCCGCTGGGGCTGCCAGCAGTTCGTGGTACTGCCCCGGGGCGGCGAGCCCCATCTGTTTTCCTACACCGCCTACACCACCGAGGCCCTCCGGGAGGAGATGCCCTGGCTCAACGGCAGGGTGTGGGCCGCGCCGGAGGGCGGCAAGTTCGTCACCCGCGTGGATCAGACCGTGCCCTTTATGAAAACCGTCTGCGGCATCCTGGCCGAGTACGGCATCACCTCCGGCCTTGTGGGGCTGGACGCCTGCCCCAGCTTCTACGTCTATGAGGACGCCTTCAAGAAGGCCGGCTTCCGGGTGGTGGACGCGGTGCGCACCATGTTCCGCGCCCGCTCCATCAAGAACGAGGACGAGCTGGCCTGCGTGCGCTACGCCTGCCAGGCCGCCGACGCCGCCTTCGCCGCCATCCAGCGGGCCATCCGCCCCGGCGTGCGGGAGTGCGACCTCCAGGGTCTGGGCATGGAGGCCCTGTACCAGCTGGGCGCCGACGAAACCATGGACTTCGTGGTGGCCTCCGGCCCCCGCACCGCCCCCCTGCACATCGACTTTACCGACCGCATCATCCGCCCCGGCGACTACGTGGTGGTGGACATCAACGGCAACTCCTTCCAGGGCTACAAGTCCTGCTACTACCGCACCTTCATCTGCGGCACCGCCGATGACGAGCAGAAGGAGGGCTTCGAGGTGGCCCGCAAGATGATGTACGACGGCATGGCCACCATGAAGCCGGGCAACACCACCGACGATTTCCTGGACGCCTGGCCCAAGGACCCCGCCTTCTGGGACGTGGACGACACCAGCAATCTGGGCGGCTATGCTCTGGCCCACGGCCTGGGCCTGTCCCTTCACGAGTATCCCCAGTTCGGCGTGGGCGGCCCCAAGGGCGGCCGGCCCCCCTGCGTCACCTTTGAAAAGAGCATGGTCATGGCCGTGGAGACCTACTTCGGCGACCGCGACCAGAAGCGCCGCGCTTACGGCACCCGGCTGGAGGAGTGCGTGGCCATCACCGACGACGGCTACGAGCGCCTGACCAATTACCCGGTGGGCGAGATCATCGAGTGCCCGCTGTAAGCGTTGAGAGGAGGTTTGAATATGCCTTATTCACAGATCGGCACCGACCGCAATATCGGCATCAACTACGCCGCCATGCGGGAATACCGCCTGGCCCGGGTGCGGGAGATGATGGACCGGAACGGCATCGGCCTGCTGGTGAGCTGGGACGCGTGGGACATGCGGTACATCAACGCCGGCTATCCCACGGTGCCCTGCCGCTGGGCCGCCACCATGCTGAGCATCCTCTGCCGCGGGGATGAGCCCATCCTGCAGGCCACCACCGTCATGGATCCCTTCCGGCTGAAGGATTACTACCCCTGGCTCCCCGCCGACCACGTGGTGAAGAACATCAACAGCGGCAAGATCGCCTTTGAGGAGCCCATGTGGGCCACCTTCATGGACAAGGTGGAGGAGCTGCTGGACAAATACGGCGTCCGCCACCTGGCGGTGGGGCTGGACGCCTGCCCCCTGCCCCAGCTGGCCGCCCAGATGTTCGCCAAGCGGGGCATCAAGATCGTAGTGCCCACGGAGGAGCTGCGGGAAATGCGCTCCATCAAGAGCAATGACGAGATCGCCTGCATGAAGATCTCCGCCGCCATCGCGGAGTCCGCCATGTACGAGGTGCAGAGGACCATGCACCCCGCCATCCGGGAGAACGACCTGGTGGCTGTGGCCGTGCGGGATCAGTACTGCCACGCCACCGACGAGGTGGTGCCCCCCGCCATCGTGTCCGGCTGGCGCACCAACCCCATGCACTGCGACTACACCGACCGGCTCATCATGGCCGGGGAGACCGTGGCCGTCCATATGGACGCCGTGTGCTTCAACGGCTACAAGACCAGCCTGGGCCGCACCTTCGTCATCGGCAAGGCCGCCCAGGAGCAGAAGGACGCCTACGCCGTGGCCCTCAAGCTGATGAAGGACGCCATCGCCGCCGTCAGACCCGGCAATACCACCGCCGACATCCAGGCCGCCTGGCCCAGTGATCCCGGCTTCTGGGGCTATGAGGATCCGGCGGATGTCCGCCGCTTCGCCCACGGCCACGGCATCGGCCTCATCTTCGAGGACGGCCCCTGGTTCAGCGCCGTGGACGGCCACGAGCCTGTGGAGTTCAAGCCCGGCATGACCTTCGCCCTGGAGACCTGGTACGGCCCCCGCGGCGCCAAGTTCGGCGCCAGCATCAAGGAGACCGCCCTGGTCACCGACGAGGGCTGCGAGGTCCTCACCCACTACCCGGTGGAGGGCATCATCGAGGTCCCCCTGGGCCAGTAAACAAAAAACAGCGCCCGCCGGGAGCCGAAGCCCCCGGCGGGCAGCCGCGCAATCTATCAAGGAATGAGGAATCAGACATGGAACTGAAAGACGCAGTCATCGTGGCCTACGGCCGCTCCCCCTGCTGCAAGGCCCGGAAGGGCGGCTACGCCCGCACCGGGATGAACGCCATCGACTTCACCGCCCAGGTGGTGCGGGGCGTGCTGGACAAGGTCCCCCAGCTGAAGCCCGAGATGATCGACGACTTCATCTTCGGCACCGCCGCCACCATGAACGCCCTGGCCCAGAACGCCGGGCGCAACGTGGTCCACCGCGCCCAGCTGCCCGACAGCGTCCCCGCCATCACCATCAACCGCTACTGTTCCACCGGCCTGCAGGCCATGGCCGACGCGGCCAACGCCATCCGCACCGGTGAGATGGACGTGGTGATGGTCTGCGGCGCGGAGGACATGACCAACAGCTTCGGCCCCCTGGACCCCACCTACATGAACAAGTGGCTGCTGGAGCACCGGCCGGACTCCATGGTGCCCATGGGCATCACCGCCGAGAACGTGGCCGAGCACTACCACATCTCCCGCCACGACATGGACGCGCTGGCCGTGGAGTCCCACCACAGGGCCGCCGCCGCCCAGCAGCGTGGCGACCTGGCCGCCAGCATCATCCCCATCACCCTGCCTGACGGCACCGTCCAGACCGAGGACGAGGGCATCCGCCCCGATACCAATCTGGAGGCCCTGGCCGGCCTGAAGCCCAGCTTCAAGGAGGGGGGCAGCGTCACCGCCGGCAACTCCTCCCAGATGACCGACGCGGCGGCCGCCGCCATCCTCATGTCCGCCGACAAGGCCAAGGAGCTGGGCATCCAGCCCATCGCCCGGTTCGTGGGCTTTGCCGTGGGCGGCTGCGCCCCCGACGAGATGGGCATCGGCCCCACCGTGGCGGTGCCCAAGGTCATGGCCCGCACGGGCATGACCCTGGATCAGATGGACGTGATCGAGCTGAACGAGGCCTTCGCCTCCCAGGCGCTGTACTGCATCCGCACCCTGGGCATGGACCCCGCCAAGGTCAACCCCTGGGGCGGCGCCATGGCCCTGGGCCACCCCCAGGGGGCCACGGGCATTTTCCTCAGCATCAAGGCCCTGGACTATCTGAAGAAGAACGGCGGCAGGTACGCCCTCATCACCATGTGCATCGGCGGCGGCATGGGCGCGGCCGGCATCCTGGAACTGCTGTAACAGAGAGGAGAACATCATCATGAAGATCGCATTTGTTGGCACCGGCATGATCGGCTCCGGTCTGGCCGTCAACGCCGCCCTCAACGGGCAGGAGGTTGCCCTGTACGACGTGGCCGACCCCGCCGCGGTGCAGAAGACCGTCTGGCACATCCTGGACATCCTCATCGAGGCCGGAGCCGCCGACGCCGCCAGGGCGGACAAGGCCCTTGCCTCCATGACCTTTACCCAGGACCTGGCCCAGGCCGTCACCGGCACCCGCTTTGTGCAGGAGTGCGTGCCCGAGCGGCTGGAGCTGAAGCAGAGCACCTACCGCAGCATCCAGGAGATCGTGGGGGACACCGCCGTCATCGCCAGCTCCACCTCCGGCATGTTTCCCTCCGACCTGTCCAGGGGCGCCCTCTATCCCGAGAACATCATCGTGGGCCATCCCTACAATCCCTCCTACCTGCTGCCCCTCATCGAGGTGTGCGGCCCCCACGCCAGCCAGAAAACCATCGACACCGCCATGGAGGTCTACAAGGCCATGGGCAAGGAGCCTGTGCTCTGCCGCAAGGAGGTCCACGGCTTCATCGTCAACAAGCTGTCCTGGGCCGTGATGGACGGCGCCATCCAGGCCGTGGCCAACGGCGAGTGCTCCGTGGAGGATATCGACAAGGCCATCATGTACGGCCCCGGGATGCGCATGGCCGTCACCGGTCAGCTGCTCACCATGTCCCTGGGCGTGCCCGGCGGCTTCCGCATGATGGGCAAAAAGTACGGCAATGAGGACGGCGACACCGAGAAGGAGCGCACCATCAACCTCATCGCCGACGGCGTGGACGAGGAGATCGCCAACCGGCCGGAGGAGTTCGGCAATACCGTGGACTCCGTGGTCAAGTTCCGCGACCGGGCCTTCGCCGACATCCTGAAAAACATCCACCACAAAATCTGATATAAAGGAGACTGAACACTATGGCGACCAAGACCATCATCACCGCCGCCCTCACCGGCGCGGTCACCCCCAAGGAGCTGAACCCCTCCATCCCCCTGACCCCCAAGGAGATCGCCGAGGACGCCGTCCGCGTCTGGAAAAAGGGTGCCGCCGTCGTCCACCTGCACATGCGGGACGAGGAGGGCCACGGCACCATGGACAAGGAGCGCTTTAAGGAGACTGTGGAGCGCATCCGCGACAACACTGACCTGGTCATCAACCTGACCACCTCCGGCGGCAAGGACTACCCCTGCGACGAGGTGCGGTTCGAGCACGTGCTCATGCTCAAGCCCGAGATGTGCTCCTACGACGTGGGCTCCTTCAACTGGCTGCCCGGCCCCATTTTCGACAACACCCCCGAGTTTCTGCGGAAGCTGGGCAAGATGTGCATCGAGAACGATGTGAAGCCCGAGATCGAGGTCTTTGACTACGGCATGATCAACGCCGCCGTCTACTTCCAGGAGAAGGAGAAGGTCCTGCCCGAGGGCTCCCTCCACTTCCAGCTGTGTCTGGGCGTGCTGGGCCAGGCCAAGGCCACGGCCTACAATGTGGCGGAGATGTCCCGCCTGCTGCCCGCCGGCTCCACCTGGTCCGCCTTCGGCACCGGCGCGGGCCATCTGCCCGTGCTGTACACCGCCCTGGCCTGCGGCGGCAACGTCCGCGTGGGTCTGGAGGACAACGTGTACTACAAGAAGGGCGTGCTGGCCTCCAACGAGATGCTGGTGGAGCGCGCCGCCCGCGTCATCCGCGAGTTCGGCAACGAGGTGGCCACGCCCGACGACGCCCGCGAGATCCTGAAGCTCAAGAACTGCAATTCCAAGCACTAAGGAGGTCCGATCCATGGAAAAGAAAAAGATCCAGGTCATGGTCCAGGCCTCCGGCCGCCATGTCCACCTCAGCGACGCCGACCTGAAGGCCCTGTTCGGCCCCGACGCCGAGGTCAAGCCCAAGCGGGTGCTGGGCGCAGACGGCAAGGGCGACTTCCTCAGCGACCTGAAGGTGGAGGTGGTCGGCCCCGACGGCAAGAGCTTCGTCTGTTCCGTGCTGGGCCCCACCCGGAAGGAGACCCAGGTGGAGGTCAGCTTCACCGAGGGCCGCATGATCGGCGTGGTGCCCCCCCTGGGGGACAGCGGCAGGCTGGAGGGCACCATGGCCGTCACTCTGCGGGGGCCCTATGGCAGCGTTGACCTGCCCCGGGGCATGTTCGTGGCCCGCCGCCACGTCCATCTGACCCCCGACGATGCCGACGCCATCGGCGTCAAGAACGGCGAGGCCTGCGACCTCTATATCGAGGGCGAGCGGCCCACCACCCTCCACGGCGTCATCGCCCGTGTCCCGCCCCGGGAGGTGGGCATGGAGGTGTCCGACGTTCACCTGGACTACGACGAGTGGAACGCCTGCTCCCTGTTCAAGATCAAGCAGGGCTGGCTGTCCAGGGGCGAGTGAGGTGCCGCATGAAGAATATTCTG
Source organism: Anaerovibrio sp. (assembly GCA_963647775.1). GTDB lineage: Bacteria > Bacillota > Clostridia > Oscillospirales > Oscillospiraceae > Enterenecus. The sequence continues at coordinate 16,150 of CAVJBM010000246.1, read as the reverse complement.
ACCATCAATCCCGGCTCCACCTCCACCAAGCTGGCCTATTATCACGATGATAACCTGGTGCTGGAGCAGTCCCTGGTGTTCCCAAAGCCGGAGAGCACCGGCACCGTCCATGTGCTGGACGAGTTCGACGCCCGGATGGGCAGCATCCGGGACTTCCTGAAGGAGAGCGGCATCAAGCTGGAGGACATCGACATCTTCGTCTCCCGGGGCGGCGCCCCCGGCCGGGTGGACTACGGCGCCTACGTCATCGACAAGCGGGTGGTGCAGGAGCTGGCCTTCTCCGACGCCGGCACCTACCATGCCTCTAACCTGGCCCCCATCCTGGCCTTCTCCCTGGCCCGGGAGGCCGGCGGCAAGCCCGCCATCTTCTACGACGCCGTGGCCGCCGACATGGCCGGCCCCCTGGCCCACATGTCCGGCATCCCCGGTGTGGAGCGCCATGTGGGCTGCCACAACCTGAACACCCGCATGGTGGGCCGGGAGGCCGCCCAGCAGCTGGGCAAGAAGTACGAGGACTGCAAGCTGGTCATCGCCCACCTGGGCGGCGGCATCTCCGTCTCCGCCCATGACCACGGCATCATCCAGGACTCCGTCATGTGCGACGAGGGCCCCATGGGCCCCCAGCGGGCGGGCCGGGTCAGCTTCATCAAAATGATGATGATGTGCTACAAGGAGGGCAAGACCCTCCAGGACATGCAGCGCATCACCGACGCCGGCGGCCTGCTGTCCTACTTCCATGTGGACACCATGATCGAGCTGGAGAAGCTGATCCAGGCCGGCGATCTGGACGCCGAGTTCATGTATCAGGTCATGGCCTATCAGGTGGCCAAGGCCATCGGCGAGATGTTCACCGTCCTCATGTCCGAGGCGGACGCCATCGTCCTCACCGGCGGCGTGGCCAACTCCAGGCTGTTCACCGGCTGGCTGAAGGAGCGGGTGGGCAGGCTGGCCCCGGTGCTGGTCATCCCCGGCGAGCGGGAGATGCTGGCCCTGGCCCGGGGCGGCCTGCGGGTGCTGAACGGCGAGGAGACCGCCAAGCACTACACCGCCCTCCCCGAGGGCTTTGACAGCATGGACGCCTACATCGCCCACTTCAAGGAGGCCCGGCCCGAGCTGCTGGACCGCCCCGCCGTCAGGCAGCTGCTGGCCCTGTAAGTTTCCCGCTTGCCCTTTCCCCCGCCCTGTGGTATCATTACTGGACCCCCGGACGGCGGGACCAGAAGATCTTTCCGCGGCCCCCGGACGGCAGACCCTCTGCTGTCCGGGGCAGCCGTCCCTTTCAGCAAGGCATATCCGCGTTTCCCTGCCCATCCTACCCGACAAAATAGGACTGAAAAGAAACGAGAGGAGAGCATAACATGCTGTTTCAAGCCTGCGCACTGATCATTTCCCTGCTGCTCATCGCATTCCTGATCTATAAGGGGCTCAGCCCCATCTACTCCGTGGTCATCGGCTGCGCCCTGATGATCTTCACCAACGGCATGGACTTTGCGGACACCTTCCAGCAGGCGCTGTCCATCTGGGGCTCCGTGCTGATGCCCGCGGTGTTCGTCACCCTGTTCGGCGCGGCCATGGGCGTGCTCTACAGCAAGGCCGGCGCCATCGACAGCATTGCCGACTTCCTGCTCAAGCCCGTGGAAAAGGTGAAGAATGAGAGCATGAAGGTAGTCCTGGCCATCCTGCTGTTCATCGTGTTCCGCATTATTCTGGGCCTGGCCGGCTTCGTCAACGACGCGGTGATGGTCACCATGTTTCTGGTGGGGGCCGAGGTGTTCCGCAAGGTGGACATCGACCGGCGGCACCTGAACGCCGTGCTGGTCATCGCCGGCACCATCGGCATCATCCTCCCCGGCGCGCCCACCCAGGCCAACGTGATGTTCGGGCTCTACCTGCCCGGCTACAGCGCCACGGCCTACTTCCTCCCCCGGCTGATCCTGATGCTCATCTACATCGTCATCGTCTGCTTCATCATGCTCCGCTATGTGAAAAAGGACCGGGCCGCCGGCCGCCATTTCGAACCGGGGAACATGATGATCGGCCAGCTGTCGGAGAAGCTGCCGCCGGTGTGGCTGTGCTTCATCCCCATTCTGGTGGTCATCGTCAGCTATACCGCCTTCCACGTGCGGGACTGGATCTCCATCACCTTCGGCCTCATCGCCACGGTGATCTGTCTTTTCCCCTACTTCCCGGTGGAGGAGGGGAAAAACCGCTTTACCTCCATGATCCATTACGCCAACGACGGCGTGCTCCTCATCCCCCTGCAGTTCATGCTGATGGTGCTGCCCACTATGGTCATGTCCCTCAGCCCCGCCTTCCAGTGGGGCGTGGACGCCCTGTCCAGCTGCGGCATCTCCCCCATCGTCAGCTTCACCATCCTGGCGGTGGTGCTGGTGGCCTTCTCCGGCGCGGGGGCCATCCCCACCATCTGTACTGTGGCCCTTTCGGGCTACATCGGGCAGAGCATGTCCATGTACGCCTGCGTCATCATCTGTACCTGGGCCTGCACGGTGTTTGACTCCCTGCCCACCAACGCCTCCATCGTCATCCAGACGGAGCTGTGCGACTGTCCCATGAAGAGGGCCTATCCCACCATCTTCACCACCACCATCGTGGCCACGGGCATCGTCACAGTGCTCTCCGCCATCGCCGCCGCCCTCGGCATCTTCGGCTGAACGGCAAAATTAACCGCCCCCCGCTGCAATGCAGCGGGGGGCGTTTTTTTGTGTTCATGCGGTCTGCGCGTCTCTCCGCAGGGCCAGCGCAAAATAGGCCGCTGCCAGCAGGCACATCTCGCCCGCGCCGACCAGCATCATCCCCCGGACGGCGGCGATCCCCAGCAGGCCGGCCAAGGCGTTCATCACAATGGGCGCACAGGCCAGGCCGATGTTCTGCCCCGCCATATTCAGGGAGATGGCCAGGGGCGCCGTCTCCGGCGGGACCAGGGCGGAGCACTTCATCACCGTCGCCGGCAGCAGGATGGACAGGCCGCAGCCGAAGCAGGCGGCGCCGGCCATAAACAGCGCCGGGCTCTCCGCGGCGTAGACCAGCAGAAATCCCGCCAGGGGGAGCAGCGCCCCCACCGCCAGGGAAAACCGGCCCAGCCGCCGGGTGATTTTTCCGTAGACGAAGCCGCACGCCCCGCCGCTCCCGGCCATGACCGCAGTCACCGCCCCGGACAGCACCGTGGAGCGCAGGCCCTTCTCTGCCAGCAGCACGGAGGTGTTCAGCGTGAAGGCATACATGCAGCACATCAGCAGCATGAACAGGACGATGTACGGAAGCGCGCCGCCCAGGCCGCGGACGCCTGTTCCTCCGGGCATATGGGCCCGGCGCTCCGGCCGGCTGCCCCGGGGCAGTCCCACGGCGGCCGCAGCCGCCAGCACCGGCAGGATCAGAAACACCGCATACAACCGGCTCCAGTGCTCCCTGGCCAGGATCCCGCCCAGCAGAGAAAACACCAGCGCCCCGAACTGCCCCACGCCGGTATTCAGGCCCAGCAGTTCATTGCGCTCCTGTCCGGAAAAATACTCCGCGATCAGCGCCGAGGAGATGGAGCTCACCCCGTAGGAGCAGCCCATAAAGGCCGCGGCCACCAGCAGGAGCGTAAAGCTGTCGTGCAGAAACAGCGGCAGCGCGCTGAGGGAGGTCAGGCACAGGCACAGGATCAGCAGCGGCTTTTTCCGATACCGCTCCATCAGCCAGCCCGCCGCCAGCGTGACCCCGATCCCCGTCAGGCAGGGCAGGGTCATGACCTGCTGGATCCGGATCAGCGGGACCTCGGGGAATGCCTCCGCCAGCGGCGCGATGATGGGGGACAGCATGGTCCCCATCATCGTGCGCAGGGCAATGAGCAGGATCACCGCCTTGATCCCTGTCGCAGTCCGCCGCTCCATTCAGCGCAGTTCCACCACGGCGGCCATGCCCATGCCGCCGGCCACGCACAGGGTCGCCAGGCCGTAGCGCAGGCCGCGGCGGCGCATCTCGTGGACCAGCGTCACAAGGATCCGGCTGCCGGAGGAGCCGATGGGATGCCCCAGGGCAATGGCCCCGCCGTTGACGTTGATGCAGTCCATGCGGTCCTCCAGGCCCAGCTCCCGGATGCAGCCCAGGGACTGGGCGGCAAACGCCTCGTTCAGCTCGAACAGCTGGATCTGGTCCAGGGTCAGCCCCGCCGCCTTCAGCGCCTTGCGCACCGCGGGCACCGGCCCAAGCCCCATCACCCGGGGGTCCACGCCGGCGGAGGCCACGCTGAGCACCCGCGCCATGGGCCGGACCCCCAGCCGCTCCGCCTTTTCCGCGCTGGCGAGGATCAGGGCGGAGGCCCCGTCGTTGCGCCCGGAGGAGTTGCCCGCGGTGACCGTGCCGCCCTCCGGCCGGAAGGCGGGCTTGAGGGCCGTCAGCTTCTCCAGAGTGGTCTCCCGGGGAAATTCGTCCGTGTCAAAGATCAGGTCCGGCTTTTTCTTCCCCTGGGGCACGCAGAGGGGGACGATCTCCTCCTTGAACCGGCCGGCGGCGATGGCCGCGGCCGCCTTCTGCTGGGATGCCAGGGCAAAGGCGTCCTGCTCCTCCCGGGAGATGTGCAGCCGCTCGGCCACGTTCTCCGCGGTCATCCCCATGTTGAACCTTCCGTAGATATCCTGGGGCTGGGAGCAGAGCTGCGCCTCTGTCAGGGAGTCCTTCAGCTGAGTGGTCCCCGTCCCCACGCCCCAGCGGGCGTTGGAGAGGTAGAAGGGCGCGTTGGTCATGCTCTCGGTGCCGCCGGCCAGGACCAGGTCGTTCTGCCCGGCCAGGATGGAGTTCACCGCGCAGTTCACCGCCTGCATCCCGGAGGCGCAGGCGCACATGACCGTGGTCGCCGGCACCTCCTCCGGGATGCCCGCCATCAGCGCCGCCACCCGGGCGGTGTTGCTGTGGTCCGAGCTCTGGCGGCAGTGGCCGAACACCACCTCGTCCAGCTCCCCGCCGGGGATGCCGCTGCGCTCCAGCGCCCCCTTCATGACCTCCGCTGCCAGCCGGTCCGCGTTCCACGGCTTCAGGCTCCCGCCGAACTTGCCCACCGCCGTGCGGCAGGCCTCCAGGATCACCGCTTCCCGCATCGTTCAGCCCTCCTTATCCTGTCCGGGCACAGCGCCCAGCTTGACAGCACCCTTGGCGGCCAGGTCGGCGATCTGCGCTTCGGAATAGCCCAGCCCGGCCAGCACCGCGGCGGTGTCCTGGGCCAGGAAGGGCGGCCAGCTTTCCGAGCAGTTCCCCGCCCCGGAAAAATTCAGCGGGGCGCGCACCATCGGGATGCTGCCGCGGGTGGGGTGGGGCACGTCCACCACCAGGCCCATGGCCTTCACCTGCTCGCTCTCCAGCACCTCGCCCACATTCTTCACCGCGCCGCAGGGGATGCCCTTTTCGATCATGATCCGTTCGATCTCGCCGTTGTCCTGCCGGGCGAAGAACTCCGTGATGATCTCCAGCAGCGCGTCCCGGTTGGCCCAGCGGTCCGCGTTGTGCAGGAACCGGGGGTCCCCGGCCAGCTCTGGCCGGCCCATCACATCGCACAGGCGGCCGAAGTTGGTATCGTTGCCCACGCCCAGCGCGATGTAGCCGTTTTTCGTCCGCACCGCCCGGTAGGGCTCGATATTCTGGATGCCGGAGCCGTACTTCTGCGGGATGATGCCCTTGGAGAGGTAGCCCTGGGCGTGATACACCAGGTAAGAGACCATGGTCTCCATCAGCGAAAGGGACACCTTTTGGCCCTTCCCCGTCTTCATGGCGTTGATATAGGCGGACAGGATGCCCACGATGCCGAAGGTGCCCGTGGCCAGGTCCGCCAGGGACAGGCCGATGCGCACCGGGGCCTGATCCGGGTAGCCGGTGATGCTCATCAGTCCGGTGGCCGCCTGGATGGCGATATCCACCGCGGGCCGCCGGGCATCGGGCCCGGTCTCGCCGAAGCCGGTGATGTGGCAGTAGACCAGCCTGGGATTGATCTCCCGCATCACCTCGTAGTCCAGCCCCAGCCGGGTCATAACGCCCTCCCGGAAGTTTTCGATCAGCACGTCGCTCTCCCGGGCCAGCCGCTTGATGATCTCCTTGCCCTCGCTGCTCTTCAGGTCCACCACGATGCTCTTCTTGCCCCGGTTGCAGCTCCAGTAATAGCAGCTCTCCTCCTCCACAAACGGGCCCCAGTAGCGGGAGTCGTCGCCGGAGGCGGTCTCTACCTTAATGACCTCCGCGCCAAGATCCGCCATGGTCATGGTCGCAAAGGGCCCTGCCAGCTGCCGGGACAGGTCCAGCACCTTCATCCCCGCCAGCAGCTTTGTTTCCTTCATTTCAAACGCCTCTTTTCACTCTGTATATGGCTGGGTGTCAAACCCGACCTGCCGGTATACGATCCGCCCGGCGGACACGGTGAGCTCCGGTACCAGCAGGGTGCCGCCCCTCACCTCGTCCCCGCGGTAGTCCCGAAAGGCCACGGGCCGCTCCGTCAGGCGCAGCACCGTCAGGTCGCCCACGGCGCCGGGGCGCAGCGTGCCGATGTCATCCCCCAGGCCCAGCAGCCGCGCGGGCGCGGCCGTGCACAGGGTCACCACCTCCCTCAGGCTCAGCCCCAGGGCCATAAATTTGGACATCAGGAACGGCTGACCGATGACGCCGGAGCGGCAAGCCACAAAGGAGGACAGGTCGGTGCCGATAAGGTCCGGGCGGAAGCCCTGCTCCAGCGCCCGGCGGGCCACGTCGTTGGACGCGTTGCGCATCCCGTGGGCCACGTCGAACAGCACGCCCCGCTCCCTGGCCGCCAGGATCTCCGGCCAGACCCGGCCATGCTCGTCCAGGATGGAGTCGCCGCGGTCCTGATACACGTGGCAGAACACATCGCCGGGCCGCAGCAGCTCCGCCATCTCCCGCACGGGGACCGGCGCATTGCTCACATGGACCGCCGCCCGGCAGCCCAGCCGCTGGGCCATGCGCACCGTCTCCCGCAGGGGCGCGATGCCCAGTTCGCCCGCGGTCTCCCGGCCCATGCGCACCTTCAGGCCCAGGATCTGCCCCGGATAGCGCTCCATCCAGGCAGCGGCGGCCCCCTCGTCATAGCCCCTGGGATCGATGTTCTCCGCCGTGCGCATGGAGATCGGCCCTGTGGCCGAGACATTGAGGAAGCTGCGCACCCGGACTGTATCGCGCTGCACGCAGCAGCGCATGTAATCGCCGAAGTTGGCATAGCCCGCGCTGCCAAAGTCCACCGCGGAGGTCACCCCCATGGGGAGCAGCGCCCTGTCAGCCGCCACGCCCAGCTCGCCGCCGGAGTCGAACACATGGACATGGGTGTCGATCAGGCCGGGCACCACCAGGCAGCCCGCCGCGTCCACCGTGTCCCGGACCCGGTCGGGCCGGGTCTCCGGGGGCAGGATGCGGCCGGCCGCCACGGCGATGTCGCCTATCCGGTCAATGCCGGCCGCCGGGTCCAGCAGGCGGCCGTTCCGGATCAGAATATCCGCTTTCATCGCTCCGGGGGCTTACAGCTCTAGGCCCCTGCGGTAGGCCAGCACGTTCGCCTCGGCGTAGGCCGGCGGGACCATGCTGCGGATCTTGCTCTCCCAGTCATAGTGCTCCAGCACCAGCTTCTTCACCATGATCCCAAGGAGCACCATGCTCTGGGCCTTGATCGTGCCGCAGGCCTCGCCCACCGCCTGGGCGTCCACGATCACCGTGTTGGGGATGGCCGCCGTCAGCTTCTCGTCCAGCCCTTCGGGGTAGGACTCATCCCCCAGCTGGACGGAGACCGGGTCAATCTCATAGTCGTTGACCACCAGCCAGCCGCCCTCCTTCAGGAAGGGGATCCAGCGCAGGGCCTCGGCCTTTTCAAAGGCCACGATCATGTCCCCGGCGCCCATGGCCACCACCGGCGCGTAGACCCGCTGCCCGAATTTGATCTGGGCGTTCACGGAGCCGTTTCGCTGGCTCATGCCGTGCTGCTCGGTCTTTTTCACGTCATAGCCCATCTCCACCAGTGCCTCGGTAAAGATGTTGGACAGCAGGACCACGCCCTGACCGCCGACGCCGCACAGGACCACGCCTCTCGTCTCCTTATTCATGGTCGGTCCCCTCCTTCTCGATGGCTTTGAACGGGCAGACCTGGGCGCAGATGGTGCACCCGTTGCAGTCCTCCCGGATGATGGACACCTTGCCGTCCTTGCCCACGGTCAGCGCGGGGCAGCCCGTGCGCCGCACGCACACCTTGCAGGCGCGGCACTTTTCGGCATCCACCCTGCAGTGCAGGCCCGCCCGCTCCCTGCGGGTGGATTTCAGCAGCGGACAGGGCCGCTTGGCGATGATGACGAACAGCTCCTCCGCCGCGATGCCCTCCTTCACCGCGTCATCCATGGCCTGGAGATCATAGGGGTCCACGATGCGGATCTGCTCCTTGGGCACGCCCAGGCCCTCGATGGTCTCAGGGATGAGCACGGGCTGGATGGGCGTCTTGTCAAAGGTGTAGCCGGTGCCCACGTTGTCCTGGTGGCCGGTCATGGCCGTGGCGCTGTTGTCCAGCACCACCAGTACGATCTTGGCCCGGCGGTACACAGCGTCGGCCAGGGCGGGCATCCCGCTGTGGAAGAAGGTGGAGTCGCCGATGAAGGCAAAGGGCTTTTCCTTACGGCCGATCTGCTCAAAGATCTTCCAGAAGCTGATGGCCGTGCCGATGCTGCCGCCCATATCCTGCATGGTCTCATGAACGCCGAAGGGGGGCAGGACCGCCAGATTGTAGCAGCCGATGTCGCCGCAGGCCACCACCTCCTTCAGGTGCTTGGCCATCGTATAATACACGCCGCGGTGGGTGCAGCCGGCGCAGAAGTTGGGCGCGCGGTCCGGGGCCTTGGCGTCCACCGTATAGGGCACGCGCCCGTCCGTCAAGCCGAAGGCCTCCTTGATGATATCCACCGTCAGTTCCAGAGTGCGGGGGATGATGGCCTTGCCGGTGCAGGGGATGCCAAGCTGGCGGACATACTCCTCCATGTAGGGGTCCAACTCCTCCACCACGTACAGCTTGTCCACCCCCGCGGCAAACTCCCGGATCTTCTGCTCCGGCAGGGGATAGGCAAAGCCGATCTTCAGATAGGACGCACGCTCCCAAAAGATCTCCTTGCAGTAGTGATAGGAGATGCCGTTGCACAGGATCCCGATCTGCCGGCCGCCCCATTCGATGCGGTTCATGTCGGTCTCGTCGGAGAATTTCGCCAGGTCCAGCAGGCGCTGCTCCACCCGGTCGTGCTTGTGCTTTCCCAGCGAGCTCATGGTGGCATTTTTGTGAACATCGCGGACATAGGGCTTTACGGGCACCTCCTCCCGCTCGCCCAGGCGCACGATGCCGGTGCCGTGGCTGACCCGGGTGGTCATGCGCACCATGACCGGGGTGTCGAACCGCTCGCTGAGGGCAAAGGCCGCCTTGGTAAAGTCCTTGCTCTCCTGGCTGTCCGAGGGCTCGATGACCGGGATCTTCATGTGGGGGCCCCAGCGGCGGGAGTCGGGCTCCGTGCCGGAGGTGGCCAGGCCGGGGTCGTCCGCCACCACGAACACCAGTCCGCCCAGCACGCCGTTGTAGACGCTGGAGAAGATGGGGTCGGAGGCCACGTTCATGCCGAAGTGCTTCATGGAGCACAGGGTCCGGGCACCGGCCATCTGCGCGCCGATGGACAGCTCCGCGGCCACCACCTCGTTGGTGGCCCACTCGCCGTACACCTCGGGGTATTTGGCCACTTCCTCAAAGATCTGGGTGGAGGGCGTGCCGGGATAGGCCGTGGCGTAGATGCACCCGGCCTCCCAGGCCCCCCGGGCAACGCCGGCGTTGCCCATCATAAACTGCTTTTTATCATTCATACTCATACGCTCCAAATTCTGATTCTCAGATGAGTCACAATGCTTTTTAAGTTCAGTGCTGGACCAGGCCGCAGCGGAGGACGCTGCTGCGCAGCTGCGTGCCCAGGATCTCCTCCGCCCGCCGGCCGCACTCCAAAAGGGCCGCGCTGTCGATCCCGGTCTCCACGCCCATCTCGTTGAACATGCACACCAGGTCCTCGGTGCAGACGTTTCCGCCGTTGCCCGGCTGATAGCGGCGCTGGGCCAGGGCCGGCTGGCCGCCGATGCCGCCGATGGAGCAGTCAAAGTGGCGCACACCGCTCTCATAGGCCGCCACGCAGTTGGCGATGCCCGTCCCCCTGGTGTCGTGGAAGTGGGCGATGAGGTTCACCTCCGGGCACTCCCCCCGGAGGGCCGTGAACATCTCCCGCACCTGGGCCGGGTTCGCGGAGCCGGCGGTGTCGCCCAAGCAGATATAGTGGGCCCCCAGGGCCGCGAACCGCCGGGCAAAGTCCTCCACCCGCTGCCGGGGCACGTCTCCCTCCCACGGGCAGCCGAAGGCGGTCACAACGGTGGCAATGATGCGCAGCCCGGCCTCGTTGGCCTTCCGGGCCATGCGCTCCAGCTTGTCCCAGTGCTCCGCGTGGGACATTTTGGAGTTGTGCAGGTTGTGGGTCTCGCTGGCGGAAATGGTGAAGCTGACCTCATTGGGCCCATGGCCGGCCTTCACCGCCTCGATGGCGCGGTCCAGCGCCCGCTCGTTGACGCAGGTGGCCTTGTAGGACACCCCGGGCTTCCGCTCCAGTCCGGCCAGCACCTCGTCCGCGTCGGCAAACTGGGGGACCACCTTCGGGTTGGAAAAGGACGTGGCCTCGATCCTGGTAAAGCCCAGGCCGGCAAACAGCCGGAGCATCTCCAGCTTCTGCTCCGTGGGGACAAACTGCGGGATGCTCTGAAGGCCGTCTCTGGCCCAGCACTCACAGACGCAGATCCTGTTCTCCATGCTCTCAGCCCTTCCCCGACTCCCAGGCTTCCTTGGTCTGCTGCTTAAAGCTGTCCAGGCTGCCCCGCCAGTCGTTCTTGGCCAGGTTGTAGTCAATGGCCATCAGTTCGTACATGACGCCGATCTCCGGAGGGGCGCTGGCCGCCACCCGGATGGCCTTTTTGGTGGCCAGCAGGGTCACTCTGGGGTGGGAGGCGATCACCTCCGCAGTCTCTGCCACGTGCTCCATAAAGTTCTCAGAGGGCAGGATGCGGGCGGCCAGGCCCATGTTGTACGCCTCGTCCGCGCCGATGGTCCGCCCGGTGAAGAGCAGCTCGTTGGCGTGCTGCCGGCCCACAAAGCGGGTCACCCGCTGGGTGGCGCCCACGGAGCCCACCGCCACCTCCACATAGCGGAAGGTGGACAGCTCGCTGGTCAGGATAATGTCGCAGGTGCCCATGATCTCGCAGCCGCCGCCCATGCATTTCCCGTTGATGGCGGCGATCAGGGGCTTGTTCAGGCGCTCCAGCGCGTCATAGGAGTCCCGCGCGAAGATCCTGCGCTGCACCACCTGCTCGTCGGTCATTCCCCGGCGCTCCTTGATGTCCGCCCCGGCGCAGAATACCTTGTCCAGGCAGGAGTGCATCACGATGACGCCTACCTCGGGGTCCTCATCATAGGCCCGGGCCGCGCGGACCAGTTCGCCCAGGAGCCCGTAGTTCAGTGCGTTGCGGGCCTCGTAGCGATTCAGGCCGATGTAGCCCACGCCGTTCTTTTTCTCTGTGATCAGAAATTCATATTCAGTCATCATATGACCCTCTTTTCAAAAAACTGTCGGTCAGGCCTCTCCGGTCCACTCCCGGAATACCTGCTCCGTGTGCTCGCCGATCTCCGGGATGGTCCGGTCCAGCTTGATGTCGAAGCCGGAAAAGCGCGCGGGGTAATTGACGAAGTTCATGGTCACGCTGCCGTAGCTGTGCTGCTCGATGCTGCCCCGGGCCGCCGCCTGCGGGTCCGCCAGGATGTCCTCGATGGCGTTGACCTCGCCGCAGGGGACCCCCTGCTCAAAGCAGCGGCGGCTCAGCTCCTCCCGGGTCATGCCCGCCAGGATACCGGAGATCCGGCCCACCACCTCGTCCCTGGCCTGCACGCGGTTGAGCCCCACCTTATAAAAGGGATCATCCCGCCAGTCCTCCATGCCCATCAGGTCGCAGAACTTGCCCCACTGGCCATCGTTCAGCGAGATGTGGACGAACTTGCCATCCCCGCACTTAAACACCTGGGACGGGACTCTGCCCACATGGCCGCTGCCCATCCGCTCGGGAGTGCGGCCGTTGAAGGAATAGAAGGCCATGGATACCGGCAGGAAATTGTACAGGCCCTCCACCATGGACAGATCGATGTTCTCCCCCTGCCCGGTGAGGTCGCGCTCCCGCAGGGCCGCCAGGATGGACATGGCCGCAAACATGCCGCCGGACACATCACCGATGGGCACGCCGGCCTTGATGGGGTCGCCCCCCTTTTCGCCCGTCAGGCAGGTGATCCCCGCCACAGCCTGGAACACCGTGTCAAAGCCCTTGCGCTCCTTGTAGGGGCCGGTGGCACCCCAGCCGGAAATGTTGCAGTAGATCACCCTGGGGTTGACCGCGGCTACCGCCTCATAGCCCACCTTCAGCTTCTCCCGGGTGCGGCCCGTGAAGTTGTGGACCAGCACATCGCACTTGGCGATGAGCTTATCCAGCCTGGCCCGGTCCTCCGGGTCCTTCATGTCCAGGCAGACGCTCTTTTTGCCGCAGTTGTAGTTGGCGAAATAGCCGCTGAAGCCATCCCTGATGGGCGCCCAGGTCCGTGCGTCGTCCCCCCTGGGGTTCTCCACCTTGACTACCTCGGCGCCGAAGATCTCCAAAAGCATGGTGCAGTAGGGGCCGGCAATGTATTGCGTCAGGTCGAGCACTTTGATTCCGGATAACGGTTTCATGTCATTTTTGTCCTCCGATACGATATGTCTCAGGCCTTTTTCCCGTCCTTGAATTCCTGGACGCCGGCCGCGAAATCCTTGGTCTTGCGCATGGCCTCGTTCACCGCTCTCGCAGTCTCCAGGCCCTCCAGCAGGGGCATCTCCTCCACCTGGTAGAACAGCCCCTTGGTCCGGGCCACGGCAGAGGGGGCCAGCGCCGCCAGCTGCTGGGCCAGTTCCATGGCCCGCCCGTCCAGTTCCTCATCCGGGACGACCTCGTTGATCAGCCCCCACTCCAGCGCCTTGGCCGCGGGGATCTTTTTCCCGGTGAGCAGCAGCTCCAGCGCCCGGTGGCGCCCCACCAGCTTGCTCAGGTTGACCATCACCAGCGCGGGCACAAAGCCGCGGCTGCACTCGGGATAGCCGAACAGCGCGTTCTCTGAGGCGATGACCAGATCCGCGGACAGCGCCACGCCGCAGCCCCCCGCCAGCGCGTAGCCGCGCACGCTGGTGATGACGGGCTTTTTCAGGCGGGAGACCATGCCGTGGGTCTCCATGGTCATCTGGGCCCGGCGCGCGATGGCCTCCGGCGTCTGGGCACTGGGGTCACCGAACTGCTTGATGTCGGCGCCGCTGCAAAAGTTTTTCCCCGCGCCCGTCAGCAGGCAGGCATGTTGGGTGTCGTCCTCGCCGAACGCGATCAGCGCATCGTGGAGCCGCTCCATCAGGTCGTTGCTGAGGGAGTTATACTTTTCAGGCCGATTCAGGGTCAGCTTCAGCACGCCGCCGGCCTGTTCCTTCAGCAGGATATCTTCCATCGGTCTCTCTCCTTTATCTGTTGTTCTTGTTGATGTAGCCCATGCCCAGCACCCCGATGGTGCCGATGGCCCGGGCCTCGTAGCCCGGCCGCGCCAGGCTTTGCAGATACTGCTTGCACAGCATGTTGGTCATCACGTCGTTGCCCGCCAGCTGGCCCGCCCACTCCAGAGCCGTATCCCGGGCGCTCCCGTCGGGCACCACGCAGTTGACCAGGCCCATCTCCGCCGCCTGGGCGGCGGTGTAGCGGTTCCCCAGCAGCACCATCTCGGCCATTTTCCTGGGGGTGACCAGTTCGCAGGTCTTGACCGACGCGGTGGAGGGCACGATGTTATTGCGGATCTCCGGGAAGCCGAACACTGCCGACTCCTCCGCCGCCACCAGGTCGCAGTAGGAAATGATGCTGGTCCCGTAGCCCAGCGCGTAGCCGTTCACCGCCGCGATCAGCGGCTTGCCGAAGGATTGGAAATGGTCCAGGAATTCCTTGCCCAAGGTATAATCCTCAAACACCTGGGCCATGGGCTTTCCGGCGTTGCCGCCGACCTCCTTCATATCCCGACCGGCGCAGAAGGACTTTCCGTTTGCCGCCAGCACCAGCACACCCACCGTCTCGTCCGCCGCGGCGGCCGCCAGGGCGTCCACGATCTCGGCGCGCATGGCCCGGGAAATGGCGTTGTGGACCCGGGGCCGGTCAAAGGTCAGCAGCGCGATGCCGTCCTCTTTTTCGTATGTGATCAGTTCATACATATCCGCGTCCTCCTCACACTTCCATCGCGGCCACGTCCGCCGCCTCAGTGTAGCGGAAGCCCGTCACCGCCGCCAGTTCCTCCCGGGCGACGTCGGGGGCCAGCTTTTTCAGCACCCAGCCGCCGTCCTCAAAACGGAACACCGCCAGTTCGGTGACGATCAGGTCGGCCTCCCCCCTGCCCGTGATGGGCAGCGTACACTCCTTCACCAGCTTGAGCCGGCCCCGGTTGGTGTGGGTCATGGCGATGATCACCGTCTCCGCGCCGGAGACCAGGTCCATAGCCCCGCCCACGCCCAGCTGCTTTCCGCCGGGAATAGTCCAGTTGGCCACGTTGGCCTGCTCGTCCACCTGGAAGGCCCCCAGCACCGTGGCGTCCACATGGCCGCCGCGGATCATAGCGAAGGACTCCACGCTGTCCAGAAAGACGCAGCCGTCCGTCTGGCACACCGGCTGCCGCCCGGCGTTGATGAGCTGGGGGTGGATCTGCTCCCCCTCCGCGATGGGGCCTACGCCCAGCATCCCGTTCTCCGCCTGGATGTACACGTTTTCGTTCTCGATGTAATTGGATACCTGCGTGGGGATGCCCACGCCCAGGTTCATCACGTAGGGCCGGTCGGTCCCGTTGACCAGCACCGCCACATTTTTGGCGATCCGGGCGGCGCTCGCCTCCCTGCTCAGTTCAGTCATTGGCCTGCGCCCTCCTTTACAATGGCGTTGACGTATACATGGGGCGTCACGATGCTCTCCGGATCCAGTTCGCCGGGCTCCACGATCTCATCCACCAGAGCGATGGTGTATCTGGCCGCCATGGCCATGGCGGGATTGAAGTTCCGGGCGGTCTTGCAGTAGACCAGGTTGCCCAGCCGGTCCGCCTTCCAGGCCTTTACCAGCGCCACGTCCCCATAGATGGCGTGCTCCAGCACGCACAGCGTCCCGCCGATCTCCCGGGTCTCCTTGCCGGCGGCCAGGTCCGTGCCGGCGGCGGTGGGCGTGTAGTAGGCGGGGATGCCTGCCCCGGCCGCCCGGATGGACTCGGCCAGTGTCCCCTGGGGGACCAGCGTCACCTTCAGCTCCCCGCGGTTATACGCCTCGATGGCCTCCGGGTTCCAGTTGTAGTAGCTGCCGATGAGGGCCTTCAGCTGTCCGTTGGTCAGCAGCTGGCCCAGCCCCTCGCCGGGAGCACCCAGGTCGTTGGAGATGATGGTCAGGTCCTTCCGGCCGGAGGCCGCCAGCGCGTCGATCAGCCCATCGGGGTTCCCCCGCAGGCCGAAGCCGCCCACCATGATGCGGTCCCCGTCCCGGATGTGCGACATGGCCTCCGCAATGGAGCCGATCTTGTCTGCTCGTTTCATCCTGAAGTCTCCCATCTCCGCTCACCCTTCGCACAGGTGGCAGGCCGCAAAGTGGCCCGGCTCCACCTCGCGGAACTCCGGCGTCTCCCGGCGGCACCGGTCAGTGGCGTATTTGCACCGGGCGGCAAAGCGGCAGCCCGCCGGCGGATCGATGGGGGAGGTCACCTCGCCCTGCAGCACCTCGGCCTCCTCCTTCTGTCCCAGCTCCGGGACAGGGATGGCGGAGAACAGCGCCTTGGTGTAAGGATGCACCGGCTCCTCAAACAGGCGGTCGGCCTCCGCCATTTCCACCATCCGGCCCATATAGAGCACCAGGATCTGGTCGGAGATGTGCTTGACCACGGACAGGTCGTGGGTGACGAACATGTAGGTCAGGCCCCGCTCGTCCTTCAGGTCCATCAGCAGGTTGAGCACCTGGGCCTGAATGGACACATCCAGGGCGGACACCG
>CAVJBM010000245.1:0-3678 GCA_963647775.1 Anaerovibrio sp. | reverse complement strand
TGAAATTGAAGCCATTCTACCACCCCGCGGGAGAAAAGGCAACGGCTTTCCGCCCTCGGGAGGGATTGTTTACAAAGTGTTCATGGGCGGGACGCTCCGCTGGGCCCCTACTCCGCGGCGGCCTGCTTTTCCGCCAGCAGCCTGGCGTAGGCCCGGACGGTCTGGTCCGCCTGCCGCAGAGGGTCGTCCCCCTTGCGCAGGCGCAGGGTGAGGGCGGGCTTGTCGCCGGGGGAGAACAGCAGCCGCCCGGCCATGCTCCCCGCCAGGGCGGAGATGACCTCCAGGTCGCACTGGGCCAGGGTGAGGACGACGCTGCCGCCCTTCTGGCTGATGTCGGTGATGCCGCAGGCGGCGGCCTGCCCCCGCATGAGGGCGATGGAGATCAGGTTGTTCACCGGCCGCGGGGGGTCCCCGAAGCGGTCGATGAGCTCGTCGGTCATGTCGTCGGCGTCGGCATCCGTGCGGATGCGGGCGATGCGGCGGTACAGGTCCATCCGCTGCTCCGGGGAGGGCACGTACCGGTCCGGGATGGAGGCCGCCACGTTCAGGTCGGCGGCGCACTCCGGCAGGCGGACGGGCTTCTCACCCTTTTCCTCCAGCACCGCGTCCTCCAGCAGCTTCAGATAGAGGTCATAGCCCACGCTCATGAGGAAGCCGGACTGCTCCGGCCCCAGCAGGTTGCCCGCGCCGCGGATCTCCAGGTCCCGCATGGCGATCTTGAAGCCGGAGCCGAACTCGGCGTACTCCCGGATGGCCCCCAGCCGCTTGGCGGCCACCTCGGTGAGGACCTTGCCCGTGCGGTAAGTCATGTAGGCGTAGGCCCGCCGGGGGGAGCGGCCCACCCGGCCCCGGATCTGGTGCAGCTGGGCCAGGCCCATCTTGTCCGCGTCCTCGATGATGAGGGTGTTCACGTTGGCGATGTCGATGCCCGTCTCGATGATGGTGGTGCACACCAGCACGTCCACGTCCCCATCGCTCATGCGCTGCATCACGTCGGAGATCTCCTCCTGATTCATGCGGCCGTGGGCCACGGCGATCTCCGCCTCGTCCCCCAGCAGCTCCTGGATGCGGCGGGCGGTGCGCTCGATGTCGTCGATGCGGTTGTGGAGGTAGTACACCTGCCCGCCCCGCTCCAGCTCCCGCCGCATGGCGTCGGCCAGCACGGACCAGTCGTGCTCCATCACATAGGTCTGCACCGGCTGGCGGGCGGCGGGGGGCTCCTCAATGGCGGACATATCCCGGATGCCCGCCAGGGCCATGTTCAGCGTCCGGGGGATGGGGGTGGCGGACAGGGTGAGCACGTCCACCTGGCGGGAGATCTCCTTCAGCCGCTCCTTGTGGGTGACGCCGAAGCGCTGCTCCTCGTCCACCACCAGCAGGCCCAGGTCCTTGAATACCACGTCCTTCTGCAAAAGCCGGTGGGTGCCGATGAGGATGTCCACCGACCCGTCGGCCACCCCAGCCAGGGCCCGCTTGATCTGCTGGGACGTGCGGAAGCGGGACACCGCCTCGATCTCCACCGGGTACTTGGCGAAGCGGGCCTTGGCGGTGAGGTAGTGCTGCCGGGCCAGTACGGTGGTGGGCACCAGGATGGCGGCCTGCTTGCCGTCCAGCACGCATTTCATCACGGCCCGGAGGGCCACCTCCGTCTTGCCGTAGCCCACGTCGCCGCACAGCAGCCGGTCCATGGGCCGGGCGGTCTCCATATCCCGCTTGATCTCGGCGATGGAGCGCAGCTGATCCTCCGTCTCCTGATAGGGGAATTCGTCCTCGAACTCCCGCTGCCACGGGGAGTCGGGGGAGAAGGCGAAGCCCGGCTGCCGCTGCCGCTGGGCGTAAAGCTGGATGAGGCCCTTGGCCAGGTCCTTGACGGCGGCCCTGGTGCGGCTCTTGGCCCGCTCCCAGTCGCCGCCCCCCAGCTTGGAGAGCTTTTTGCCCGCGTCGCTGTCCTCGCCGCCGCCGATGTACTTGGAGATGGAGTCCAGCTGGGTGGCGGGGAGGTAGAGGGTGTCCGTCCCGGCGTAGGCCAGCTTGATGTAGTCCTTCTGCACCCCGTCCACGGTCATCTTCACCATGCCCACAAAGCGGCCGATGCCGTGGTGCTCGTGGACCACCAGGTCGCCGGGGGTCAGGTCGGTGAAGGAATCCACCCGCCGCCGGTCCTCGGCTCTTTTCAGCCGGCGGACCCGCCGGCGGGGCTCGCTGCCGCCCTCGGCCAGCACGGCCCAGGGGCAGCCGCCGTAGTCGAACCCGGCGGACAGCCCGCCCACGGCGATGGTGATGCCGCCGGGCTTGGGCAGCTCGTGGAGCTGGAAGTCCACGGCGGAGCGGACCTTGTGCTCCCGCAGGAGGGACTGGAGGTTCAGGGCCCGCTGCTCGCCCCCCACCAGCACCACGGCCCCCACGCCGGTGCGCTGGTAGCCCGTCAGGTCGGACACGGCGGTGTCCAGGCTGGCGCCGAAGGAGGACAGCTGCCGGGCCTGCACCGTCAGGATGGCCTTGGGGGGCAGGGGGGTGGCGGAGGTGGCGAAGGAGTCCAGAAAGCAGAGGGCGAAGTCGCTGAGGCGGGCCATCAGGCCGTCCATGGTGTCGGCAAAGACCGCCTTTTTGCCCTCAATGACGCCGCCCTCGATGAGGTCCTTCACGTCCTCCCCCAGCTGCCACAGCCAGTTCTTGCCCCGCTCCGCCACCCGGCCGGACTCGGACAGGCACACCAGCGCGTCCGGCGGCAGGTAGTCCGCGGCGGTGGTCAGGCGGCTGTACCGGCTGCCCAGGGCCTTGTCCCCGGGGCGCTGCCAGCCCTCGTCGGTGCGGAGGGGGAGCACCTCGTTCACCGGCAGGAACACCGCCCGGTCGATCTGGGCGATGCGCCGCTGGGAGGACACGTCGAACAGCCCCATGGAGTCCACATCGGTGTCCCAGAACTCCACCCGCACCGGGTCCTCCTGGGCGGGGGAGAACACGTCCAGAATGCCGCCCCGCAGGGCGAACTGGCCCACGCCCTCCACCTGCTCGCACCGGGCATAGCCCAGGGCGGCCAGCCGGTCGGCTAGCTCGTTCAGGTCGCAGCTGCCCCCGGCCTCCAGGGTGACGGTATACTCCCGCAGCAGCTCCGGCGGCAGGGTGCGCTGGAGCAGGCCCTCCACCGTGGCGGCGATGAGGGGAGTGTTCCCCTCGCTCATCTGCCAGAAGGAGGCCAGCCGCCGGTGCTCCCACTGGCGGGAGGCGGTGGCCCCGTCCCGGAACAGGAATTCCCGGGCGGTGAGCAGGGCGGCGGGGGTGCCGGTGAAGGCGGTGTAGTCGGCGGCCAGGCGGACGGCCTCGCCCTCGTCGGCGCACACCAGCACCACCGGCCGGCCGGTGCGCGCGCCCAGCCCGGCGGCGAAGTGGGCCCGGTGGACCGGCGACAGCCCGGTCACCGCCACCGGCGACCGGCCGTTCTCCAGGTTGGCCAGCAGCTGGCCGAACTCCGGTACGTGATCCAGTAATTGCAGCAGTTCTTTCATAGCAGGACCTCAAAGATAGAAAAAATTGGAAGTTACGGGCGCAAAATAGGGCGGGAACAATTTACAATGGACAATGGATAATTGAGAATTAAGGGCGGACCGGGGCTCCGGAAGGACCGGCCCGATGAGGGCATGGCCCAGGCCACCCTCTCTTGCCCCGTTGGGGCAATTC
>CAVJBM010000244.1:955-15340 GCA_963647775.1 Anaerovibrio sp. | reverse complement strand
GGAGCGAAGGATCTTTTCGTAAAGATTCTTCGGTGCTTCGCACCTCAGAATGACAAGGGGTGCAGATGCCGCCGGGACGAAATATCCACCCCGCCAGGCGCATACAAAACGTGGTACACGCCGAAACCAACATCCGCACGAAGCGGACGCGGCAGCGACGCAGAGACAATGCGTTTTACCCCAGCACCGGTCGGGGAGCGGAGCACCAAAGGCCAGACAGCGGGTTTTTTCAAGGGGCGGCAGCCCCTTGAACGGCTTTTCCGCCCGCTTTTGGCCGCTCAAAAGCGGGCCCCCAGCGGAGCGTCCCGGCCCCGCAGGGCCGGAGCACCCCAAACGGGCCGCTGAGGACAGCGGCCCCTACAGAGAAACAAGAAACCCAGCGGAGCGTCCCGCCCGCCGCAGCGGGCGGAATCCCCCAAAGGGGCCGCCGAGGGCGGCCCCTACAGGGGCGCGGGGCAGACCCCGCAGAGCGTCCCGCCCGCAGGCGGCGAAAACTTAAAAAAACTTAACCCCTTACCAGGGTGAGCCCAGCCAGCTCCGGGCGGTTGAACAGCCGGAAGCCGGGCAGGGGCTCGGTATTGTTGCCCAGGCCCCGGGAGACGAACAGGGTGCTCTCCCCCTCCCGGTACACTCCGGAGGTCCGGGCGGGGAACAGCCTGCGGTCGGTGCCGATGAGCCCGTCGGTAAAGGGCAGGCGGATGATGCCGCCGTGGGCGTGGCCGGAGAGCACCAGGTCATACCCCGCCGCCGCGTACCGGCTGAACAGGGTGTTCCGGTGGGCCAGCAGAAGGGTGAAGGCCCCGGGGCGGGCCGCCTGGATCTCGGCGTAGAGGGCCTCGGGGGTCTTTTGATCGGCATAGCCGTTGGGGTCGTCCACCCCGGCCAGGACGATGGTGTCCCCGCCCCGCTCCAGGGTGACAAAGCGGTTGTCCAGCACGGCGGCGCCGCAGCGCTTCAGCAGGGCCTTGACCTCCGCCCCGCAGCCGGCGGCCCACTCGTGGTTGCCGGTGACGTAGTACACCGGGGCGATCTCGGTCAGCCGCGTGACGAGGGCGGCCATCGCGTCCAGCTGGCTCTCCCGGTCGATGAGGTCGCCGGTGATGACGATGAGGTCGGGCTCCAGGTCCGCCGCCATGCCAACCAGTCTGTCGCTGCGGCGGCCGTACTCGTGGCCGTGGAGGTCGGAGAGGTGGGCGATGCGCAGACCGTCAAACCCCTCCGGCAGGGCGGCGAGGGGCACCTCGGTCTCTGTGGCGGTGACGCCCCAGCACTGCCAGTGCCCGAACAGGGCCAGGGCGGCCAGGATCACCAGCGCCAGCAGGCCCCGGCGGAGTCTGCGGCGGGGCCGGTCAGTCCTCATCATTCAGATAGTAGGGCCGCATGAGGGATCTGTGCTGGGTGGAGTCCTTCTGCCGGTCGGTGCGGGGGGGCGCCTCCACCGGGCGGGGGCGGCTGTCCCGGCGGCGCTTCTTTTTGCCGGACAGGGAGGGCGGCAGGACGGACTCCGCCGGTGCGGGCTCCCCGGCGGGCTGCCTGGTCTTGGATTGAGAGGGCTTTTTCCCCTGCTTCTTCTGGGCGGGGGCGGCCTTGGGCTCCGGCTTGGGGGCCTCGGGCTTTTTGCGGGGCTGAGCCTGCCGGGCGGGCTGAGCCGCCGGGCGGCGGGGGGCCAGCAGCCGGGCCGTGGCGTCCAGGATCACATCGGAGTCCAGGGGGTTGGGCTTGTGGAAGTCGCTGACGGGCATGGCGGGCTCCGCCGGCATGGTGTCCAGCAGGCGGCCCTGCCGCACGCCCCGGCTGGAGGGCCGCTCCTTGACGGGCTCATTGGCGGGCTCAGGGGCGGGGGCGGCGGGCCCGGCGGGAAGTTCGGGAGCCGCGGCGGACTTTTTCTTCCGGCGGTGCTTCTTTTTGGCGGGAGCGTCGGGCTGGGGCTCGCCCTCCGGGGCGGGCGCGGGCTGGGGAGCGGGCTGCTCCCCGGCGGCCTTGGCGGCCTTGGCCGCCTCGTCCCGCAGGCGGCGGCGCTCCCGGGCGGCGGCCCGGGCCTCGGCGTCCTCGGCGTTCACCGGGCGGCCGTGCTTGTCCTTCTGGGGCGGGTCGAAGTTCTCCATGGGCCAGGGGTGGTCCTCCACCACGGGGATGGCCTTGCCCAGCAGCTTCTGGATGGCCTTCAGCTCGTCCTGCTCGTCAAACTGACAGAAGGAGATGGCCGTGCCGTCGTGCCCCGCCCGGCCGGTGCGGCCGATGCGGTGGACATAGGTCTCCGGCACGTCGGGGAGGTTGTAGTTGAACACGCAGCCCAGCTCCTCGATGTCGATGCCCCGGGCGGCGATGTCGGTGGCCGCCAGCACCTGCACCCGGCCGGCCTTGAAGTCGTTCAGGGCCTGCACCCGGGCGGTCTGGCTCTTGTTGCCGTGGATGGCGGCGGCGGTGATGCCCTGCTTGTTCAGGTCCTGGGCGATGCGGTTGGCCCCGTGCTTCGTGCGGGAGAACACCAGAGCGGAGGGATTGTCCATCTCCCGGATCAGGTGGGCCAGCAGCTTGGTCTTGTTGCCCTTGTCCACGTAGTAGAGGGACTGCCGGATGACCTCCACCGGGGAGGACACGGGGTCTACCGCCACGCTGGCGTAGTCGTGGAGCAGGCCGTTCACCAGGCCCATGACCTCCGGGGGCATGGTGGCGGAGAAGAACAGGGTCTGCTTCTTGGCGGGCAGCAGCTTCAGCACCCGCTTTACGTCGTGGATGAAGCCCATGTCCAGCATCCGGTCGGCCTCGTCCAGCACGAAGATCTCGATGCGGCTCAGGTCCAGCAGACCCTGACCCTGCAGGTCCAGCAGGCGGCCGGGAGTGGCCACCAGGATGTCCAGCCCCCGGCGGATGGCGTCCACCTGGGGCTGCTGGCCCACCCCGCCGAAGATCACCGCATGGCGGAGGGAGAGATTGCGGCCGTAGGAATCAAAGCTCTCGCCGATCTGGATGGCCAGCTCCCGGGTGGGGGTGAGGATAAGGGCCCGGATGTACCGGGGGCTCGGCGCGGCGGCGCTCAGCCGCTGGAGGATGGGCGCGGCGAAGGCGCAGGTCTTGCCTGTGCCCGTCTGGGCGCAGCCCAGCACGTCCCGGCCGGCCAGCGCCGGGGGGATGGCCTTTGCCTGAATGGGGGTGGGGGCGGTGTAGCCCTCCCGCTCCAGAGCGGTCACGATGGGGTCGATGAGACCCAGCTCACGAAATTTCATGTTGTGTAACGTCCCTTACAATATATTCCGTCAGGGTCAAGGATGCCCGCCCCCGGCCCGTTCGATACCCCGCGCCGGGGCCAACGGGCCGAAGGGGCAAACCTGCCCACAATAAGACAGTATATTATAACAGAAAAATTTTCCCCGCGCAACAGGAACGGAGGCGAACGGAGCGTTTTTCCCGGCGGGGGCGGCGGAGGCGTTGAAACGGCGGAAAACCTGTGCTATACTATATACTTCAATCGATAGCCCGGGAGGGAACGTGTATGGCAAGGGAAAAGGTGGTGCTGGGCCTGTCCGGCGGGGTGGATTCCTCCGTGGCGGCCCTGCGGCTGCAAAGAGCCGGGTACGAGGTGTACTCACTCTATCTGGACATCGGCCTGGGCGGCGCGGAGAGCGCCCGGGAGACGGCGGCGCGCCTGGGCCTGTCCCTGGCGGTGCGGGACGTGTCCGGCCCGCTGGAGCGCCATGTTTGCCGAAAATTTTACGACGATTATCTGGCCGGCCGCACCCCCATCCCCTGCGCCGTGTGCAACCCCACGGTGAAGTTCCCCGCCCTGCTGGCCTATGCCGACGAGATCGGCGCCTGGTACATCGCCACCGGCCACTACGCCCGCATCGGCACCGGGGCCGACGGGAAGCCCGTGCTCCTGCGGGGGATGCGGGCCAACGACCAGTCCTATCTCCTGGCCCGGCTGCCCCGTACCATGCTGGAGCGGGTCCTCTTCCCCCTGGGGGACGTGGAAAAATCCGTCACCCGCCGGGAGGCGGCGGAGGGCGAGCTGCCCGCCGCCCACAGGCCGGACTCCATGGAGATCTGCTTCATCCCCGACCAGGACTACGCCGCCTGGCTGGACCGCCGGGGGGGCACCCCGGGACCGGGGAGCTTTGTGGACGGGCAGGGCAGGGTGCTGGGGACCCATAAGGGCTTCCACCACTACACCCTGGGCCAGCGGCGGGGGCTGGGGGTGCCCTCCTCCGGGCGGCTGTTCGTGGCCGCCATCCGGCCGGAGCGCAACGAGGTGGTCCTCTCCCACGGGGAGGGGCTGCACAGCAGCGAGATCCGCTGCGGGGACCTGAACTGGCTGGCGGAGGGGGCCCTGACGGAGCCCCGCCGGGTGGAGGCCCGGCTGCGGCACTCCAAGGGGGCGGAGCCCGGCCTGCTGACCCCCCTGGGGGACGGCGGGGTCCTTTTGCAGACCGACGCGCCCGCCCGCGCCCCCACGCCGGGGCAGCTGGCGGTATTCTATGACGGAGACCTGGTTCTCGGAAGTGGGTGGATCCAATGAAACTGACACAGATCAAGGGCCGCACCTGGTATCTGGACGGCGACGCGTACATCGGCGTCTACCGGCTGAACGAAGGCCGGTGCATCCTGCTGGACAGCGGCCAGAAGTGGGAGAGGGAGGAGATCCTCTCCGTGCTGGCGGAGAACGGCCTGGGGCTGGAGGGCATCCTGAACAGCCACATCCACACCGACCACAGCATCAACAACGCCTGGCTGCGGGAGCGGACGGGCTGCCTGACGGCGGCCCCCGCCGGGGAGCTCCACCTGATCCGCGAGGTGGAGAGCCTGCAGGGCTATCTGCCCTGCATGTCCCCCGCCATGCTGCGGGAGAAGTTCAGCCAAATGATCTTCCCTGCCGACCGGGCCATCCCCCCGGAGGACGGCATATTCGAATTCTGCGGCGTGCCCTTCCGCATCGTCCACACCCCCGGCCACTCGGAGGACCATGTGTGCATCGTCACCCCGGACAACGTCTGCTGCGCGGGGGACGCGGCCCTGGGGGTGGACGACCGCTCCAAGCTGCCCTACGCCTTCAATATAGAGCGGATGCTGGACAGCGCCGGCCGCCTGCTGGAGCTGGACTGCGATGCCTGGCTGCTGGCCCACCGGGAGGTGCGGGAGGACATCGCCCCTGCCGTGGCCCACACCCGGGCCCTGCTCCTCCGGCGGGCGGGCGAGATCCGGGACCTGGTGACGGAGCCCATGACCGCCGGCGAGTTCTGGCAGAAGGTGGCGGCCATGTACGCCCTGCACACGGACAAGCCGATCAACGCCCTGCTGCTGGAGCGCAACTTCGGCCAGTACCTGCACTACCTGGGGGACAAGGGCCAGCTGAAGCTGACGGCGGAGCACGGCGTGGTCCGCTACTGCCCGGCGGAGCGGGAGGGCGCGGCCCATGAAGCCTGACCTCATCGTCATCTGCGGGCCCACCGCCTCGGGCAAGACCGCCCTGGCCGTGGCCCTGGCCCAGGCCCTGAACGGCGAGGTGGTCAGCGCGGACTCCATGCAGGTCTACCGCCGCATGGACATCGGCACCGCCAAGCCCACGGCGGAGGAGATGGCCGGCGTGCCCCACCATATGATCGACGTGGCCGACCCGGAGGAGAACTACTCCGTGGCCCGCTATGTGCAGGAGGCCGTCCCCGCGGTGGACGACATTCTGGCCCGGGGGAAGCTGCCCATCGTGGCGGGGGGTACCGGACTGTACATCGACAACCTCATCGCCGGGCGGGAATTCGCCCCCTTCCCGGCGGACAGCGGCCTGCGGGAGGCCCTTCAGGCCCGGGCAAAAAGCGAGGGCCTGCCCGCCCTGCGGGAGGAGCTGGCCCGGGTGGACCCGGAGGCAGCAGAGCGCCTCCACCCCAACGACGAGAAGCGCATCATCCGCGCCCTGGAGGTGTGGCACACCACGGGAAAGACCATCACGGAGCACGACCGGGAGAGCCGCGCCCTCCCGCCCCGGTACGCCGCCCTGACCATTGGCCTGGACTACGCCGACCGGGCGGACCTGCGGGAGCGCATCGACCGCCGGGTGGACGAGATGATGGCCCGCGGCCTGGAGGGGGAGGTGCGCGCCCTGCTGGACAGCGGGGTCAGCCCCGGCTGCACCGCCATGCAGGCCATCGGCTACAAGGAGCTGGCCGCCGCCCTGGCCGCCGGTCGCCCGGCGGAGGAAGGGGCGGAGGAGATCAAGCTGCGCTCCCGCCAGTACGCCAAGCGGCAGCTGACCTGGTTCCGCCGGAACAAAGACGTCCGCTGGTTCCGCTGGGGCAGTTCCCCTGATTTTTCGCAGGCCCTGGCTTTTTCGACAGAAACTGCGGCCCACTGTGGCTTACAATAACGGCACTCCCGGACAGGCTCTGTCCGGAAATAGAAAAGGAGTGCGTATACATGAGCTTTACCGCAGTTGCCGTAAGCAAGCAGACCAACATCCAGGATGCCTTTCTGGCCTCCGCCCGGCGGACCGCCGTCCGGGTCACCCTGTTCCTGATGAACGGGTATCAGCTTCGGGGCGTCATCACCGCCTTTGACCCCTACGTGGTGGTGGTCACCTCCGAGGGGAAGCAGCAGATCATCTACAAGCACGCCATCTCCACCATCGCGCCCGAGCGGGCGGTGGACCTGGAGTAAGGGGCCGCCCGCCCTGGCCCGTCATTCTGAGGCGCGTCTGCCCCCTGTCATTCTGAGGCGTGGAACGCCGAAGAATCTTTACAAAAAGATCCTTCGCTTCGCTCAGGATGACAAGCGAAGGGCGCTCAGGATGACAAACAGAGGGCGCTCAGGCTGACAAAGACCCGCAGCCCCCCGTTATGCTGTAGGGGCCGCCCGCCCCGTAGACAGAGAAAGGAGCCCCACCGATGAAAGAGAGCACCCTCGCCACCAAGATCATGGTCGCCGTCCTGTGCGTCGGCGTTCTGCTCTACCTGGGGCTGTACTTCCTGCTGGGGATGCGGGACGACCTGGCCACCACCATCGCCTATTCCTACTCCGTGGACGTGGGGGTGGAGGCCAGCGGCATCCTCGTCCGGGAGGAGCGGCTGCTGGAGTCCGGCGGCAGCTACGTGGACCTGGTGCTGGACGAGGGGGAGAAGGCCGCCGCGGGGGACACCCTGGCCCGCATCTACGCCGACCCCTCCGCCCTGGACACCGTCTCCGCCATCCGCAGCCTGAGCGCCGAGATCGAACAGCTGCAATACGCCCTGGACACCGGCACCCAGACGGTGGACACCTCCCGCCTGGACGAGCAGGTGGCGGCCTCCATGATCTCCCTGCGGGCGCTGTGCGCCAGGGGCGACCTGTCCGCCCTGGAGGATGCCGCCCTGGAGCTGCGCACGGCGGTGTTCCGCCGGGACTACACCTACGGCGACCTGGGGGCCGCCGATCAGCTGTCCAAACTCATCGCGGACAAGCAGAGCCAGCTGACCCAGCTGGAGCGCACCCTCAGCCAGGTGTCCCGCACGGTGCGGGCCCCGGCGGCGGGGGTGTTCTCCGGCGAGCCCGACGGCTATGAGAGCCTCATCACCCCGGCCATGCTGTCCTCCCTGACGGCGGAGCAGCTCTCCGCCCTGATGGCCCGCCCCGCCCCCGCCCGGCCCGACGCCGTGGGCAAGCTGATCACCAGCTCCGTCTGGTATCTGGCGGCGCTGCTGCCCGGGGGCAACGAGCTGGGCCTCACCGAGGGGCGCAGCTACACCGTCACCTTCTCCCGGGACTACTACGGCGACGTGACCATGAAGCTGGAGCGCATCGACGTGGGGGAGGACGCCACCCTGGTCATCCTCTCCACCCGGGATCACCTGGCGGACACCACCCTGCTGCGGGTGCAGAGCGTGGACCTCACCGCCCGCCGGCTGGAGGGCATCCGCATCCCCTCCAAGGCCCTGCGGGTCAAGACCGAGACCGTCACCCGGGAGGACGGCTCCACCTACGAGGAGAACACCTACGGCGTGTACACCGTGGTGGGCTCCCAGGCGGAGTGGCAGACGGTGAACGTCCTCTACACCGGGGACACCTACTACCTGGTGGAGCCGGCGGACCTCTCCGCCACCCGCCGCCTGCGGGCCGGGGACACGGTGATCCTCTCCGCCGCCGGCGTCTACGACGGCAAGGTGGTCCGCTGAGGGCGCAAAATTTCAACATTTTCCCCTCGCCCCTGTTGACATAAGAGAGAAAATACGCCATAATGCAATAAATGTAGTATTGTATTTATGCGCCCGGCCAACATCCTGTGTCTGCGGGGTCTGCCGGCCAAGGAAGGAGTATATACATATGGGCCTTTTTGACGAACTGAAGCGCCTTGCCCGCCCCTATGAGGACGAGGAGGACGACGAGTATGAGGAGGAGTTTACGCCGATGAATTCCCGTGAGACCTCCGGCCGGGAAGCCTCCCGGGAGCTGAGCCGGGACACCGGCCGCGACCTGGACCAGCGCCGGGGCAACAAGGTGGTCAACATCCACACCACCACCCAGCTGCAGGTGGTGCTGGTGAAGCCCGAGCGGTTCGAGAACGCCTCCGAGATCGCCGACCATCTGCGCAACAAGCGCACCGTGGTCCTCAATCTGGAGCAGACCGACAAGAACATCGCCCGCCGCCTGATCGACTTCCTCTCCGGCGTGGCCTACGCCAACGAGGGCACCATCAAGAAGGTGGCCCTGTCCACCTATATCATCACGCCCTACAATGTGGAGATCCTGGGCGACCTGATCGACGAACTGGAGAACAACGGACTCTATTTTTAACCGAAGGGGGCGGCTCGTATGATGACTCCGCAGGAGGTGGCCAGCCACGCCTTTGCCAAGGCGGCCCTGGGCGGCTACAACATGGCCATGGTGGACGATTTTCTGGACGCGCTCACCGAGGATTACACGGCGCTGTATAACGACAACGCCATTTTGAAGAACAAGCTGAAGGTCCTGTCCGACACGGTGGAGGAGTACCGCGCCACCGACAACGCCATGCGCAAGACCCTGCTGGCGGCCCAGCGGATGGCGGATTCCATC
This sequence comes from Anaerovibrio sp., assembly GCA_963647775.1. Classification (GTDB taxonomy): domain Bacteria; phylum Bacillota; class Clostridia; order Oscillospirales; family Oscillospiraceae; genus Enterenecus. Next base: position 6,325 of record CAVJBM010000244.1, on the reverse strand, counting down.
GTGGCCGAGGCGGAGGAGAAGAAGTCCGCCCTGGTGAAGGACGCCGAGGGCGCGGCCGAGACCCGCATCCAGGAGCTGCGGGAGCAGGTCCGGGCGGAGGAGTACCGCCTCAAGACCGCTCAGGAGGCCACCGCCGCCTACGTGGCCAAGCTGCGGGCACTCCAGGCCGGGCAGGCCGCCATGCTGGACGAGCTGGACCAGGTGGTCCCGCCGGAGCTGAAGGAGGAGGACGACCCCGCCGCCGACATTCAGGCCAGCCTGTCCGCCCTGAACCGCACCGAGCCGGAGCCCGCACCCGTCCAGCCCGCCCCCGCCCCCCAGGCGGAGCCGGAGGATCTGGACGCCACCCGCCGGTTCGAGGATCTGCAATTCGGCCAGGACTACGAGATCGAATAAGAAAAGAAAAGCCCCCGGAGCATCGCTCCGGGGGCTTTTTTCCGTCTGTCATGGTTCTGTGGCCCGGTCGATCCAGCGGTAGATCGCCTGATAGCGCTCCGGGGAGGGGAGACGGGCGGGGACCCAGAGGTCCCGCAGCTGACCCAGCCGCTCCGTAGGGCCGAAGGCCGCCTCTGCCGCCCGGAGGGCAAAGCGGTTGGCGTCCAGTTCGTGGGGCTGCCCCAGATAGAGGGCCGCAAACCCCTCCTCCGGCTCCGGCAGGCGGCACTCCCGCCAGGCCCCGTCCACCCGCTTGAAGCAGAGTCCATCGTACTGGATGACGTAATCCATGCTCTCGGCGACAGCGGGGCCGAACCGCTCCGGGCGGAGGTACTGCTCGGCGTGGCGCAGCTCGTGGAGGAGATAGAACAGCTGCTCCTCCGCTGGGGCATCCGCCAACAGGGCTGCGTTGAAGAACACGGTGTTCCGCTCCGGGTCGAACATCCCGTTGGCCGACGCAAAGCCCGGCGGCATCTCAAAGGACAGAGCCGTCTCCAGGCCGCGCTCCGCCCGGCAGCGGTCGAAGGCTCCGCGAAGTTCTGCGCCGGGATCATGGGCGGTCATAGATTTTCCCTCATTTCATGGTGTGATCTCGCTATTTCCCCACGCAGAACCGCGCGAAGATGCGGGCGGTGACGTCCTCCCGCACGGTGCGGCCGGTGAGCTCGCCCAGCGTCTCCAGGGCCTCCTCCACGTCGGTGAGCACCGCGTCGGGCGACAGCCCGGCGGCGAGGGCGGCCGCCGCCCGGTCTACCGCTTCCCGGGCCCGGCGGGCGCAGTCCGCCTGGAACGCGGTGGTGAGCAGGGCCCCGGGCCGCGCCCCGCTGTCCGCGGGGAACAGGGCCGCCACGGCGGATTCCAGCTCCGCCAGCCCCTCTCCCCCGGCGGCGGACAGCCAGACCGCGGCGGAGGGGGTGAGCACCTGCCCCTCCGGCCCCAGCAGGGGCTCCTCCGGCCCCGGACCGCCCAGGTCCCGCTTGGTGAACACGGCGATCCACTTCTCGCACCCGGCCGCCCGGGCCAGGACCGCCCGGTCCTCCGCCGTCATGGGGGCGGAGCCGTCCACCAGGGCCAGCACCAGCTCGGCCCCGTCGGCAGCGGCCCGGCTGCGCTCCACCCCAAGCCGCTCCACCGGGTCCGCCGTGTCCCGCAGGCCGGCGGTGTCGGTGAGCCTCAGCAGGGTGCCGCCCAGGGTGAGCCGCTCCTCCACCGTGTCCCGGGTGGTGCCGGGGATGGGAGTGACGATGGCCCGGTCGTAGCCCAGCAGGGCGTTGAACAGGGTGGATTTGCCGGCGTTGGGCCGGCCGATGAGGGCGCAGGGCACCCCGTCCACCAGGCCACGGCCCCGGCGGTAGGTGGCGGCCAGGGCGTCCAGCCGGCGGCCGGCGTCGGTGAGGGCGGCGGCGATCTCCGCGGCCTCAAAGGGCTCGATGTCCTCGTCCGGGTAGTCCAGCACCGCGTGGAAGTGGGCCATCAGGTCGGTGAGGGAGTCGTACACTCCGTCGATGACCTCCGCCAGCGCGCCCCCCAGCTGCCCGGCGGCCTGATAGACGGCGGCGGGGGTCTGGGCGTGGATCAGGTCGGCCACGGCCTCGGTGCGGGTGAGGTCCAGCCTGCCGTTGAGAAAGGCCCGGCGGGTGAACTCCCCTGCCCCGGCCTGTCGGGCCCCGGCAGCGAACAGCGCCTCCAGCCCCAGGGCCAGGGCCGCCGGAGAGCCGTGGCACTGCAGCTCCGCCGTGTCCTCCCCAGTGTAGCTGTGGGGCGCCCGGGAGACGGTGGCCAGGCAGTGGTCGATGACCGCGCCGTCCCGGTCATGGAGGGCGCCGTAGACCAGCTGCCGGTCGGGCCGCCGGGACATGGGGGCCCCGTGAAAGGGGGTGAACACCGCGTCCGCCGCGGCGATGGCCCCCGGCCCGGACAGCCGCAGGATGCCGATGGCGCAGGGGACGGCGGGGGTGGCGATGGCGGCGATGGTGTCGCTCATGGCGGGCCTCACAGGGGTTTGGGGAGGGAGTCGTCCTCCTCCACCCAGTCCCGCTCCACGTCCACCACCCGGTACTCCGTGTCCGTGTCCCGGATGACCACCTGCCGGATGCCGGCGTTGATAATCTGCCGCCGGCACATGGAGCAGGAGGTGGACCCGGGGAGCAGCTTGCCGGTGCGGGGGTCCCGGCAGGCCATGTACAGAGTGGCCCCCAGCATGTCCCGCCGGGAGGCGGAGATGATGGCGTTGGCCTCCGCGTGGACGGAGCGGCACAGCTCATACCGCTCCCCGGAGGGGATGTTCAGCTCCTCCCGGGTGCAGAAGCCCAGGTCGCCGCAGTTCTTCCGGCCCCGGGGCGCGCCGTTGTACCCGCTGGAGATGATCTCGTCGTTGTTGACGATGATGGCGCCGTAGCACCGGCGCAGGCAGGTGGACCGCTCCAGCACGGTGGCGGCGATGTCCAGATAGTAATTTGCTTTGTCGATCCTGGCCATAGAGGGTGTCCTCCTTATTTTTTGCTTGAGTATAGCAGGATTCGGGCGGCTTCGCAACTTGCAAATTCACACAATGTTTACGCTTGACCCATTGACGGGGACATTTTTGTGGATTATGATAGGGACATCGTAAGAAAAAGGAGGTGAGCGCCTATGGTGCGCGGTTTTCTGACCCGCCTGTTCGCCGGCCGCTACGGCTTCGACCAGCTGAACGCCTTTCTGCTGATCATCTACCTGGTGCTCATCATCGTGGAGCGGATCACCCAGCTGGCCGTATTCTACTGGATCGCCCTGGTGTTCATCCTCATCAGCCTGCTGCGGTCCATGTCCCGGGATATGGACCGCCGCCGGGCGGAGAACCAGAAATTCCTCCAGATCACCCAGCCCGTCCGGCGCTTCTTCCGGGATGCCCGCACCCGCATGAAGGACCGGAACCACCGCTACTTCCGCTGCCCCTGCTGCGGACAGCAGATGCGGGTGCCCCGGGGCAAGGGCCGCATCACGGTCCACTGCCGCTTCTGCGGCGCCACCTTCGAGGAAAAAAGCTGACCCCAGTGCCCCGCCGGCCCTCCGGCGGGGTATTTTTGGCAAAAAATGGCGGGCCCTTTCGGCAAATACCACATTTTTGTCTGGATCAGGCACTTTTTTCTTGACAGAAAAGGCCCGGACCTTTACAATAATAAAAGATAATTTCGGATGACCGGGTGTTTCTGCCTGTTTGAGCGTATACAAGCCCCCCGAGGGCTTCCCTTTTCATATATTCTTTCATACTATATATGACACTCAAATACCGCGCTTCGGCGGCGGTTTTCTGGTTATCGCGGTGCACAGGGCTGTGCATCGCGTCTTATTTTGCGAAAATGGACCCAATCAGACCCATAAATCATGTAGGAGGTGTCACACTTGCAACTGTATCTTGCGATCATTCTGATCGCAGTCGCCCTCATCGTGGGCGCGGCCGTAGGCGCGGTCATGGGCTATAAGCGCCGCAAGGCCACCGCCGAGCGGGAGATCGGCTCCGCCGAGGAGGAGGCCCGCCGCATCATCAACGAGGCCATCAAGAGCGCCGAGAGCAAGAAGCGCGAGGCCACCGTGGAGGCCAAGGAGGAGATCCTCAAGGCCCGCACCGAGTTCGACAAGGAGGTCAAGGACCGCCGGAGCGAGCTCCAGCGTCAGGAGAACCGCCTGAACCAGAAGGAAGAAAATCTGGACCGCAAGACCGAGAACATGGAGAAGAAGGAAGACGCTCTGGCCGCCAAGACCGCTCAGGTGGAGCGGGAGCGGGCCGAGGTGGAGGAGATCAAGAGCCGCCAGCTGGAGCAGCTGGAGCGCATCTCCGGCCTCACCGTGGACGAGGCCAAGCACTACCTCATCGAGCAGATCCAGGACGAGGTCACCCACGAGGAGGCCCTGAAGATCAAGGAGATCCAGGCCCGCTTCAAGGAGGAGGCCGACACCTACGCCCGGGAGCAGATCGCCCTGGCCATCCAGCGCTGCGCCGCCGACCACGTGGCGGAGGCCACCGTGTCCGTGGTGCCCCTGCCCAACGACGAGATGAAGGGCCGCATCATCGGCCGCGAGGGCCGCAACATCCGCACGCTGGAGACCATGACCGGCGTGGACCTCATCATCGACGACACCCCCGAGGCCATCACCGTGTCCTGCTTCGACCCCGTCCGCCGGGAGATCGCCCGGCTGGCGCTGGAGAAGCTCATTCTGGACGGCCGCATCCATCCCACCCGCATCGAGGAGATGGTGGAGAAGGCCAAGCGCGAGGTGGACGCCACCATCAAGGCCGAGGGCGAGCGCGCCGTGTTCGAGACCAACGTCCACGGCCTGAACCCCGAGCTCATCAAGCTGCTGGGCCGCCAGCACTACCGCACCAGCTACGGCCAGAACGTGCTGAGCCATTCCATCGAGGTGTCCCACCTGGCGGGCCTGCTGGCCGCCGAGCTGGGGGCCGACGTGAACATGGCCAAGCGGGCCGGTCTGCTCCACGATCTGGGCAAGTCCATCGACCATGAGGTGGAGGGCTCCCACGTGCAGATCGGCGTGGAGCTGGCCCGGAAGTATAAGGAGAGCGAGGACGTCATCCACGCCATCGAGGCCCACCACGGCGACGTGGAGGCCCGGACGGTGGTGGCCTGTCTGGTGCAGGCGGCCGACGCCATCTCCGCCGCCCGCCCCGGCGCCCGCCGCGAGAACGTGGAGTACTACATCAAGCGGCTGGAGAAGCTGGAGGAGCTCACCTCCTCCTTCCCCGGCGTGGAGAAGGCCTACGCCATCCAGGCCGGCCGCGAGGTGCGGATCATGGTCAAGCCCGAGCAGGTCAGCGAGGACCAGATGGTCATTCTCGCCCGGGACATCGCCAAGAAGATCGAGGACGAGCTGGAATACCCCGGCCAGATCAAGGTCAACCTGATCCGGGAGACCAAAGCCATCGAATACGCAAAGTAA
>CAVJBM010000244.1:0-945 GCA_963647775.1 Anaerovibrio sp. | reverse complement strand
CATCGAGTACGCGAAGTAAAAACCGCCGGAGGGCGGATGGAGAGCGGCATAACATCGGTTGTGCCGCTCTTTTATGCCCGGAAGCCGTCGCAAACCGACGGGTTTTTGGCGGAAAACGCATAAGCGGAGCCGTTTCTGCGATTGCCATTCCCCTATAAGTGTGCTATGATATAGCGAGCCGCGTACAGCGGCAAAGAATCATCATCAGAAGAGGAAGTTTTTATGGATACCTTCAAACGCCCGGAGCTGAGCGACCGCCAGTGGGTGGTCGACCTGCTTGCCAAAGAGGGCAGCCGGGCCTGTGAACACAATTTCGCGAGTATTTACCTCTGGGCCACCGCCTATCCCCAGAAGATCGCCCGGGTGGGCGACCGCCTGCTGGTGGAGATGCTGGGCGGCCCCGGCCTGAGCCACCTGTTCCCCATGGGCGCGGGTCCGCTGGCCCCGGCGCTGGACGCGGCCAAGGCGGACGCCGAGGCCCACGGCGTGCCCTTCACCCTCATCTGCCTGACGGCGGAGCAGAAGGCCCAGCTGGAGGCGGAGTTCCCCGGCCGGTTCGTCTTTCAGGAGGACCGGGACGGCTTTGACTATATCTATATCATTGACAAGCTGGCCGACCTGTCCGGCAAAAAGCTCCACGCCAAGCGCAACCACATCAGCCGCTTCTGCGACCAGTTCCCCGACTGGATGTTCGAGCCCATCGGCCCGGACAACATTGCCGACTGCCTCGACATGGAGGAAAAGTGGTACGCCGAGCAGGTGGCCGACGACCGGGCGGACGCCAATCTGGGCCACGAGAAGGGCGCGGTGGAGACTGCCCTGCGCCACATGGACGAGCTGGGCGTGTCCGGCGGCCTGATCCGGGCGGAGGGCCGGGTGCTGGCCTTCTCCATGGGCAGCATGACCACCGCGGACTGCTACAACGTGCTTTTTGAGAAGGCCTAC
>CAVJBM010000243.1:0-2313 GCA_963647775.1 Anaerovibrio sp. | reverse complement strand
AGCCGCCGCAGTGGACGTCCTGCCGCTGCCGGTCGAAGAGGAGCAGGCCGCAGTCATTGTAATTGCTCAGTGCCACACCGTCCCGGGCGAAAAAGTCGGTGACGATCTCGTGCCCCAGCGCACCGAGGTCGCCGGTGACGATGAGGTCGTACCAGTCGGGAGAGCGGCCGGTGTCTGCAAAGTGGGCCCTCAGGGTGTCGAAGGCGGCGGGGGCCATGGCGGCCCCCATGTTGTTGGCGTCCTTGACGCCCATGTCCCGCACCCGGCCCACGGTGACGTGGGTGACGGCGGGGCCGGGCCGGCCGCCCCCCGCCTCCAGCACCACGGCCCCGGCGGCGGTGGCGGTCCACTGGGCGGTGGGGGGCCGCTGGCAGCCGTACTCCAGGGGGGTGCGGTACTGCCGCTCCGCCGAGCAGAAATGGGACGACGTGACCGCCGCCGCCCGCTGCCCATACCCCGCCCCCAGCAGCAGGGCGGCCAGGCCGAGGCCCTCCCCCATGGTGGAGCAGGCCCCGTACAGCCCTAAAAACGGGACGCCCTCCTCCCGGGCGGCAAAGGCGGAGCCGATGCACTGATTCAGCAGGTCCCCGGCCAGCAGCAGGTCCAGGTCCACCGTGTGGCGGCCCGCCCGCTGGAGCGCCTTGTCCAGGGCCAGCTGCTGCATGGCGCTCTCCGCCTTTTCCCAGCTTTTCTGGCCGAAACGGTCGTCGGCGCAGGTGTGGTCGAACCGGCCCGCCAGGGGCCCGGCCTCCTCCTTGCTGCCGGCGGCGGAGCCGTAGCCGGTGACGACGGGGGGCACGGGCGGGCGGAAGGTCTGCCTGCCGATCCTGTTCTGTTCCATGATATCCCTCCAGCGGTGGTTTGCGGATAGTATGCGCCGGAGAAGAAAAAATATGTTTCCGCTGGAAAAGCGCCCGCCGATGTGGTATGATAGGAATGAATTTACGGCCTTTTGGAGGGATACCCATGTCGGACGAGACGAGGACCATCGGATACATCTGCCCCGTGTGCGGCAACGCGGTGGTGGTGGAGCGCACGGCGTTCCAGCTGGCGGCGGCGGACAGCACCCTGCCCTGCCCCTGCGGCAAGTCGGAGCTGCTGATCGAGCAGAAGGGCGACCGGTGCGAGGTGACGGTGCCCTGCCTCTTCTGCGCCCGGGACCACCGGGCCGCCTGCTCCAACGACGCGCTGCTGCGCAAGCGCCTGACGGTGCTCACCTGCAACGCCTCCGGCCTGGGCATCTGCCATATCGGCCAGCGGGAGCCCGTGTTCGAGGCCATGGCCCAGGTGGAGGCCGCCGTGGACAAGCTGCGCATGGACGACCAGATGGAGACCCGCGGGGTCTTTCTGGATGAGGTGGTCATGGGCGAGGTGCTGGCCGAGGTGAAGGACATCGCCGCCCGGGGCGGCATCCGCTGCACCTGCGGCAGCACGGACTACGGCGTGAAGGTGGGCTACTCCTCCGTGGACGTGGTGTGCGCCCGCTGCGGCGGCGCCCTGCGGCTGAACGCCGCCACCGCCGACGATGTGGACGCCGTGTGCGCCAAATACACCCTTACCATCCCGGGGAAGGAGGGCCTGTGACATGGGCCGGTACTACGAACTGAACTGCCGCACGGACAGCCGGCAGGTGGACCTGTTCGGGCAGATGAAGCTGTCCGCCCTGCTGGGGGCATTGCAGGAGGCGGCGGCCGGGGCCATGACCGACCTGGAGCTGGACGCGCCCCGGCTGATGAAGAAATACCACGCCGTCTGGATCGTGAACCGCTACCACCTGACCATGACCGCCCCCCTCCGCTGGGGGGACGCCTTCACCGTGCGCACCTGGCACCGGGGCGGGGAGAGCGGCTCGGTCTACCGGGACTTCGACCTCATCCGGGCGGGGGAGGTCATCGGCTCCGCCGTGTCCCTGTGGGTGATGGTGGACCCGGAGAGCCACAAGGTGGTCCCCGCCCGGGGCTGCCCGGAGTTCCGGGGCACCGATGGCGGGGAGCTCAACCGGCGGGAGCGCCTGCGCCGGGTGGACCTGCCGGAGACCTTCGACCGCCGCACCCTGCGGGAGATGCGCTACTCCGACACGGACATAAACGGCCACATCAACAACGTCCACTACGCGGACTTCCTCTGCGACGCGGTGCACATGGAGACCCTGGGCAGGGGAACGTTCGTCTCCGACTTCCAGATCTGCTTCCTGGGCGAGTGCCTGGCGGGGGAGACCATCGCCATCGACAGCGCCGTCCGGGACGGCGAGTGCCGGGCCAGAGGGACGGACACCGACGGCCGGGAGCGCTTCGAGTGCGCCATGACCCTGTC
>CAVJBM010000242.1:17876-20474 GCA_963647775.1 Anaerovibrio sp. | reverse complement strand
GCGTCCAGCGCCGCCACCCGGGCCCGCTGCTCCTCCGTAAAGGTCTGGCCGTAGCCCTCCGGGTGCATGTCCCAGGGGCGCTCCCGGGTCCAGGCGCTCCCCCGGATGTCCCAGGTGAGGACGTAGTTTTCCAGTTCGTCCCGCTCCTGGCGGGTGAGGCCGGTGAGGTCGGTCTTGAAATAGCGGAACAACTCCTCATAAGGGTAGTCCTCCGCCGCGGCGGCCAGGGCGGCCGTCACCAGGGCCATCACCGGCTTTTGCAGCACGTCGTCCACCGCCGCCCGGAACACGGGGATGCCGCAGCGGGCGAACACACTGTCGATCAGTTCACCGTACCCCTCCATCCGGCGGGCGCACACGGCGATGTCCCGGCAGCGCAGGCCGCCCCGCAGCAGCTTCAGGATCTCGGCGGCAGCCCACTCCACCTCCCGCCGGGGGTCGGCGGCCCGGACCCGGGTGACGGCGCAGGGCCCGGCCCAGGGCTCCGGCAGGGGGCCGAAGAGGTTGCGCTCCAGAAAGGCCAGGGAGGGCTCCGCTTTTCCGTATCCGGCCAGGACCTCCTCCCGCCAGTCCGTGCCCTGACGGACCATGGCGGCCTTCAGCCGCCGGGCGGCCCGGCGGGCGGGCTCGAAAATACCGGCGGGATCGTCCCCTTCCCCGGCGTTGAGGGCCGCCGTCACCGGGCAGCGGGCCGCCAGCGCGGCGATGACCGCCCCCTCCTGGGGGGTGAAGTCGGTGAAGCCGTGGATATAAATTTCCTTGTCCGCCGCCCAATCGCATTGGCCCAGCTGATCCGCCAGCCGGTCCAGCCGGGTGCGGGGGTCGGCGGCGCTGCCGGCGCACAGGGCGTCGTAGGCGGCGTAGATCAGGCCGATGTCCCGCCACTTGTCCCCCTGCCGGCCCCCCAGGGCCTCCCCGGCCTCCATCAGGGTCTCCGGCCGGACCTGATAGCCCCGGCACTCGTCAATGGTGGCCAGCAGGCCGGTGAGAAAGGCGGGCTTGCGGGAGGGGGCCTTGTAGAGCCGCAGGGCGTCCCCCACCTGCCGCAGGGCGGCGTAGAGCAGCAGCATCCGCCCGCCGGCGTCCAGCATGGGGGCTGCCCCGCCGCCCAGCAGATCGGTGAGCCGCCCGGCCAGCCGGGTGAAGGACAGCACCTCGCACCGGGCGCAGGCGGTGTTCCCCAGCAGGCGGCAGAGGGCGCGCTCGCTCTCGTGGGAGTACTGCTCCGGCACGATGAGCACCCGGCGGGGGACCCCGCTGCGGCCCATCCGCTCCAGCAGGGCGCGGCGGCTGTCCTGCCCCGCCCGGGCGTACAGCAGCGTCAGCATGGGCTCTCCTCCTCTCTATCTCAGTTTGTCGGTCACGATGTCCTCTCGGGGCACCTTCGCCCAATCGAAGATGACCGCCAGCTCATAAGGCAGAATAGGCTCCGGCCGGTCCAATAATCCGGACAACCAGCCCAGCAGGCCCAGCAGCTCCTCCGGGCGGTACTTCTGCCGCAGGGCGCCCATGTCCAGGTCGCCGTCCCGCTTGGACAGGCGGCGGCCCGACCCATCCACCAGCAGGGGCACATGGTAAAACTCCGGCGGCTCATAGCCCAGGGTCCGGTGGAGCCACGCCTGCCGGGGTGCGGAGGTCAGCAGATCGCCCCCCCGCACCACCCGGGTGACCCCCATGGCGGCGTCGTCCGCCACCACCGCCAGCTGGTAGGCCCACACCCCGTCGGACCGGCGGATGAGGTAGTCCCCGCAGTCCCTGCGGAGATTTTCCCGGCAGGGGCCCATGTGGCCGTCTGCCGTCTCCACCGTCTCGTCGGGCACCCGCACCCGCCAGGCCGGGGCGCGCAGGGCCGTGCGCGCCCCCCGCTCCGCCGCCGTCAGTCGGGCGCAGGGGCACGCGCCGCTCTCCCCCGCCTCTCCCCGGTGGGGGGCGGAGGCCGCCAGCCGCTGGGACCGGGTGCACCAGCAGGGATAGACCAGGTCCATGGCCCGCAGCTTCTCAAACTCCGCCCGGTAGTGCTCCCCCCGGCAGGACTGCATGTACGCCGGCTCCAGCCCGCCCTCGTCCCAGTCCAGGCCCAGCCAGCGCAGGTCGTCCAGCAGGATCTCCGCTTTCTCCCGGCTGCACCGGTCGGGGTCCAGGTCCTCGATGCGCAGAAGCATCACGCCGCCCCGGCTGCGCACGTCCAGCCAGGCCAGCAGGGCGGAAAACAGGTTGCCCAGATGCATCCGCCCGCTGGGGCTGGGGGCAAATCGTCCTTTCATGGGTGCTACCCTCTCTCATACCGCAGATTTTTTGCACAATCCTTCTGTCTATGACATTTTAACACGGTTTCTTGAAATTTGGGAGCATTTATGGTAAAGTTCACTTATCTTTGTGGGAAGGAGGTAAATCAATGACCATCAACCCTGCCATGTTCGGCATTTATACCCCCTTCCACCTGCCGTAAGGGCGCAGCCTTCTGTCTGACTTACCCCGGCCCGCAGCCGCGGGCCGGACCAATCGACCGCTGCCGGCGGACAGAACCCGCCGGGACCGCATTATTATGAAGGAGGATCCAAATTATGGCTCACCCCAAGTATCCCCACATTTTTGAAC
>CAVJBM010000242.1:0-17866 GCA_963647775.1 Anaerovibrio sp. | reverse complement strand
GGGGGGCTCCTTCTCGTCCTCGGCAATGGGGGTGGGGGCGGCGACGCCGCCCACGCCCGCGGGCACGCAGTCGGGCTTGTCCTCCTTCTGCTCCTTGGGGGCGGGATTGGCCACGCCGCCGAAGCCGGTGGCGATGACCGTGACGCGGATCTCGTCCTGCAAATCCTCGTCAAAGGCGGCGCCCATCATGAACAGAGCCTCGGGGTCGGCCACCTCCTTCACCATGTTGGCGGCGACCTCCACCTCGTCCAGGCCGATGTCCATGGGGCCGGTGATGTTGACGATGATGCCCTTGGCGCCCTGGATGGAGGTCTCCAGCAGGGGGCTGTTGATGGCGATGCGGGTGGCCTCCTCCGCCTTGTTCTTGCCCGCGGCGCGGCCCACGCCCATGTGGGCCAGGCCGGCGTCCTTCATGACGGCGGTGACGTCGGCAAAGTCCAGGTTGATGAGGCCGGTGGTGGTGATGAGGTCGGAGATGGACTGCACCGCCTGGCGCAGCACATCGTCGGCAATGGAGAAGGCGTTGGCGAAGGTGATCTTCTCGTCGGTGGCGTACTGCAGCCGGTCGTTGGGGATGATGACCAGGGAGTCCACCTTGGAGCGCAGCTCCTCGATGCCCTTCTGGGCGGACTCCATGCGGCGGCGGCCCTCGAAGCTGAAGGGCTTGGTGACCACGCCCACGGTGAGGATGCCCTTCTCCTTGGCGATCTCGGCCACCACGGGGGCCGCGCCGGTGCCGGTGCCGCCGCCCATGCCGGCGGTGACAAAGACCATGTCGGTGCCCTCCAGGATGGCGGCGATCTGCTCCTTGCTCTCCTTGGCGGACTCGCGGCCCACCTCGGGATTGGCGCCCGCGCCCTTGCCGCCGGTCAGCTTCTCGCCGATGGGCAGCTTCTGGGTGGCCTGGGAGGCGTTGAGGCACTGGCGGTCGGTGTTGATGGCGATGAACTCGATGCCCTGCATCCCGGAGGCCACCATGCGGTTGACCACGTTGTTGCCGCCGCCGCCGACGCCGATCACCTTCAGCACGTCGCCGTTCTTCACGGAAGTATCCATTGAAAAAGCCATAGCTCGGCCCTCCTGTATCTGCAAATTGGAGCGGCGGACGGGGCGGACACAGCCCGCTGTCAGCCAGCACCGCGTGAGTATACTATATCTTGTACCATTGTAGCCGTTTTCGCCCTTTCGGTCAATAGAAAATGTGAAGATTTTTGGCGGAAGGCAAGAAAAAGGAGCCGCCGGGCCCCGGCAGCTCCTCTCAGCTGGTTCGTTTGAAGACTACCTCGCCGTCCCGGACGGTGAAGTCGAAGGTCCCGGGCTCGTTCTGGGGCATTTTTTCGCTGTCCAGGGCCGTCCGCAGCAGGCGGAGCATCCGCCCGTAGTCTCCGCCCCGGGGCAGCTTCAGGGTGTAGATGCCCCACTCCAGCGTCATGGACGCGGAGGCGGTGCAGTCCAGGGCGGAGGCATCGGAGAGCATCTCCTGCTCCTCCAGGGCGGACAGCAGGGCCAGCACGTGCTCCAGGGTGTTCTCCGCCCCCTCCTCCACCTGGAGGGTGCCGCCGGCATAGGGGGCCACCGCCCGCAGGCCGGTGACGGCCACCGCCTTCTGCTCCCCCGCCCGCTCCAGCAGCTTCCCCCGGGAGGAGATGAGCCAGCGGCCGTCGTCGCTGTCCACCGAGGCGGCCGCCGTCCGCTCCGTCACCGTGATGAGCACCCGGTCGGGCAGGACCCGGCGGACGGTGACGCTCTCCACATAGGGCAGGCTGGTGCGGATGGCGGCGACGATCTTCCGCTTGGGCAGGGCGATGAGGTTGCTGCCCAGCTCGATGCCGGAGGCGTCCGCCACCTCCTGACCGGTGTAGCGCACGCTGCCGGCCACCTCCACGGCGTTCACCCGGAAGAATACCACGCAGGCCGTCACCACCGCCGCCAGGCAGAGCAGGACGGACAGCAGCTTGTAGAGCCCGCCGAAGCGTCCCCGGCGCTTCCGCCGGCGGTGGCTGCGCTCCTTTGCCATGGTATTCCCCCCTTTCCTTCGTGTGTCAAGTCATGCCCGGCGGGCCCTGCCGCCCAGGCGGGTGAGCATTTCCTCCAGGGCCTCGTAGCCCCGGTCGATGTGGTCCACGCCGGAGAGGACGCTCTCCCCCTCGGCGGCCAGAGCGGCCACCGCCAGCGCCCCGCCGCCCCGGAGGTCCCGGGCGGTCACACGGGCGCCCCGCAGGCGCTCCACCCCCCGCACCACCGCCACCCGGCCCTCGGTGGTGATGTCCGCGCCCATGCGGCGCAGCTCCTCCACGTGGCGGAAGCGGCTGTCAAAGAGATTTTCCACAAATACCGTGCTCCCCCGGGCGGCGCACAGGGCCGCCATCACCGGGGCCTGGGCGTCGGTGGGAAAGCCGGGGTAGGGCGCCGTGCGCACGGTGGGCACCGCCAGCAGGGGCCGGTCCGGGTCCCGGGAGAGGGCCGCGAAGGTCTCCCCGGTGTCCACCCGGCAGCCCGCCTGACGGAACACCTCCAGCACCGGGGCCAGGTGGTCCCGCTCCACGCCGGACAGCTCCACGCTCCCCCCGGCCGCCGCGGCGGCGGAGAGCAGCGTGGCCGCCACGATGCGGTCCCCCATAACGGCAAAGGCCCCGCCGCGGAGGGGCCGCCCGCCCATGATGGTGATGACGGAGCCCCCCGCCCCCCGGACGTGGGCCCCCATGGCGTTGAGAAAGTCCTGAAGGGCGGCGATCTCCGGCTCCCGGGCGGCGTTGGTGATGGTGGTGACCCCCTGCCCGCCCACGGCGCACAGCATGGCGTTCTCCGTGGCTCCCACGCTGGGGATGGACAGCTGGATATCGCCCCCGGCGGGCCGGCCGGTGCAGACCAGGCCGCCGCCCCGCTCCTCCACAGCGCAGCCCAGGGTGCGGATGGCCGCCAGGTGGAGGTCGATGGGCCGGGGGCCCAGCTCGCAGCCGCCGGGGTAGCTCATCCGGGCCTCCCCCATGCGGGCCAGCAGGGGCCCCAGAAAGATGATGGACGACCGCATGGCCCGCATCTGCTCCTCCGGGATGGACGTACCGGACGCGCCGGCGGCGTCCACCCGGATGGTGTGGCCCTCCTGCTCCGCCCGGCAGCCCAGGCGGCGGAGGATGGCCAGGGCCGCGTCCACGTCGGTGAGCCGGGGGCAGTTGGACAGCTCCACCGGCCCGGGCACCAGCAGGCACGCCGCCAGCAGGGGCAGCACGCAGTTCTTGGCCCCCTGGACCGTCAGCCGCCCCGACAGGGGGACGCCCCCCTGTATGTACAGTTCACTCATGGCAAAGCCTCCCTCTGCACGGATGATATTCTCACCATCCTATGCAGGGGGCGGCCGTTGGGTTTATTTCAGCAGCTTTTCCAGTTCGCGGAAGATGTCCTCCGCCGCGTGGGGGGCGGAGGCCTCCTTCAGCGCACGGCCCATGGCTGCCCGGCGGGCGCCGTCGGCCAGCAGCTCCATCACCGTGTCGTACAGCAGCGCGCCGGAGCAGTTCTTCTCCTCCAGCAGCACCACCCCGCCCCGGTCCGCCAGGACCTTGGCGTTTTTGTACTGGTGGTTGGCCGCCACGAAGGGGGACGGCACCAGAATGGCCGGCCGGCCCAGGGCGGTGAGCTCCCCCAGGGTGGAGGCCCCCGCCCGGCAGAGCACCAGGTCGGCGGCGGCCATGACGGTGGGCATGTCGTCGATGTAGGGCCGCACCTCGCTGGCGGTGACGGAGAGGCCCTTGGCCTTCAGGGCGGCCTCCATGTCCTCAAAATCCCGGCCCGCGCCGTGGATGTAGTGGAAGCGGCGGCCCTCCGCGTCCCAGCGGTCCAGCAGGTCCAGGGTCATGCCGCTCATGTGCCCCGCCCCCTGGGAGCCCCAGAAGGACACCACCAGCGGCTGGCTGTCCGTGAGCCCCAGGGCCGCCCGGGCGCTCTCCCGGTCCAGCCGGAAGAA
The DNA here is from genome assembly GCA_963647775.1 of Anaerovibrio sp. GTDB lineage: Bacteria > Bacillota > Clostridia > Oscillospirales > Oscillospiraceae > Enterenecus. The sequence continues at coordinate 13,905 of CAVJBM010000242.1, read as the reverse complement.
CTCCCCCCGCACCGGCGTGCCGGTGGGGACCACCTTTTTCGCGTTCTGGTAGTACTCCGCCGCCTCCGGAAAGCCCACCATCACCAGGTCCACCCTGCCGGACAGGGTGCGGGTGGTGAGGCCGGGATAGGCGTTGGACTCGTGAATGGCGGTGGGGATGCCCAGGCGGGCAGCCTCCCGCACGGCGGGGAAGGAGGCGTAGCCGCCGGTGCCCACCACCAGGTCGGGCTTGAAGCTGCGCAGGATATTGGCCGCCTGCCGCCGGCCCACAGGGATCTTGAACAGGCTGGCCACGTTGTGCTTGATGACCTTCCAGGTCCACGCCCGCTCAAAGGTGGACACCTTCACGGTGCGGATGGGATAGCCCGCCTGCTCCACCAGGCGGCCCTCCATGCCCCGCTCCGCGCCGATGAACAGCACCTCGCAGCCGGGGTAGTGGGCCTCAAACTGCTGGGCCACGGCCAGGGCCGGGTTCACATGTCCGGCGCTGCCGCCGCAGGTAAAGACGACTTTCATAGCTGCCCTCCTATTCCGCCTTTGGGGCCACGATCTGCCGGGAGACGCTCAGGATCACGCCCATGGACGCCATCTGGATCACCAGGGCGGTGCCGCCGTAGCTGAAGAACGGCAGGGAGATGCCCGTGGTGGGCAGGGCCCCCGTGACCACCGCCACGTTCAGCAGGGTCTGGGCGGCGATAAGGGTGGTGAGACCCACCACCATGAGGGTGCCGAAGCGGTCCCGGGCGTGGAGGGCCAGCCAGTACCCCCGGACGATGAGCAGGGCGAACAGGGCCAGAATGACGCAGGCGCCGATGAGGCCCAGCTCCTCGCAGCAGATGGCGAAGATAAAATCGTTGTGCTCCTCCGGCAGGAAGAGATACTTCTGCCGGCTGTTGCCCAGGCCCACCCCCAGCAGTCCGCCGGAGCCGATGGCGATCTGGGACTGCCACAGCTGCCAGCCGTCCCCCCGGATGTCGCTGAGGGGGTCCCGCCAGGCGTTGATGCGCTTGGTCATGTAGGTAGTCTTGGTGATGATGAACCACAGCGCCCCGGCCACCACGCCGCCCAGGCCGAAGAACCACCCCAGCTTGATGCCCGCCACCAGCAGCACCGACGCCGCCGTGACGATAATGAGGATCATGGCGGACATGTGGGGCTGGAAGTAGAGCAGAATCAGCACGATCACCAGGATCACGCCGTAGGGGATCAGCTCCAGAAAGCCGATGCGGTCCAGAAAGGCGCAGATGCGGCCGGTGAGCTTGCGCTTATCCCACCGCTTGGGGGCCTTCAGCTGGTCCTTCCGCTTGGACAGCCTGGCGGAGAAGAACATGACGATGGCGATCTTGGCAAACTCCGATGGCTGGAAGCGGATGCCCAGCTTCACCCACCGGCGGGCGCCGCCGCCGCTGCGCCCCAGGGGGGTGAACACCAGCAGGAGCAGCAGGATGGAGCCGATGAGGGCGGGCACGGACAGCAGGCGCCAGCGCTGATAGTCGAACTTGGACACGGCGAACATGACCGCCACGCCCAGCACGGCGTAAAACAGCTGGCGCTTGAAGTAATAGTAGGGGTCGCCGCCGGTGTTGACGCTGGCGTCCAGATTGTAGTACGCCGAGGCGTAGGACGCGGACAGCAGCATGATCAGGCCCACCGCCGTCAGCAGCAGCACCAGGGCCAGGAAGGGCAGGTCCATGGGGCCGCGGGCCAGCTGCTGTTCGATGGTGAGGTCGCGCTTGGCGCGGCGCTTGAGCATACCCATTCCTCCCTTCGGGGTGATTTGGCGGAATAAACGTTCAGATCACCTGCCGGTACATGCACCCCACAAAGGCCAGGATGCAGAAGGCCACGGTGATGGCGGTGAAGGTGAGGACGATGCGCACCTCGCTCCAGCCGCCCAGCTCCAGGTGGTGGTGCAGAGGGGCCATGCGGAAGATGCGCTTGCCGTGGCTCAGCTTGAAGTAGCCCACCTGGATGATGTCGCTGAGCGTCTCGGCAATGTAGATGATGCCCACGGGGATGAGCACCAGGGGCGCGTCCATGGCGAAGGCCAGGCCGCACACCGCGCCGCCCAGGAACAGCGAGCCGGTGTCCCCCATGAACACCTTGGCGGGGTAGAAATTGTAGATGAGGAAGCCCAGCAGGCCGCCGGCCAATGCCCCGGCGAAGATGCCGGCGGGGCCCTTATCCCACCAGGCGGAGAGCACCATGAAGAACACCGCCACCGGCAGGGTCACGGAGCCGGCCAGGCCGTCCAGCCCGTCGGTGAGGTTCACGGCGTTGACGCAGCCCACGATGACAAAGGCGGCAAAGATGAGGTACACCAGCCAGGGCAGGCGCCAGTAGGTGTTGAAGAAGGGGATATACAGGTTGGGGGACAGGTGGCCGGTGAGGCGCAGCAGGGCCAGAAAGGCCACCGCCGCCGCCAGCTGAAGCAGGAATTTGGGCCCGGCGGTAAGGCCGGTGTTGTCATGCTTCTTCACCTTGGCGTAGTCGTCGATGAAGCCGATGGCCCCGTACACCAGGGCAAAAACCAGGATGAACAGGGCGGTGAGGTTGCCCTCCGCCATATCCCGCCAGCCGAAGATGAGCACCGCCGCGGTGATGCCCACCATGAACATGATGCCGCCCATGGTGGGGGTGCCCTCCTTGCCCTTGTGCCAGTTGGGGCCGATCTCCTTGATGGACTGCCCCGCCTTCAGGGCCCGCAGGGCGGGGATGAGGAACTTGCCCACCACCGCCGACACCGCAAAGGCGACCGCTGCCGCCAAAACCATACGCATATCCATGACCTCCGTAACTCTCTTTTGTTCAGCAAACTGCTCCGGGAGCCTCCCGGGCTCTCAATTGTCAATTCTCAATTGCCCTTTTCAGTCTCTCCGCCGCCCGGTCCAGGGGCACCCCCAGGGCCAGGGCCCCGGCCAGGGCCGCCAGATAGTCGTACAGCCGGGGCGCGTCCCCGGCAGGGACGCTCACGCGCAGCAGTTCGCCCCCGGCCAGGGCGGCGAACTCCAGCCGGCCGCCCCGCAGGCGCACGTTCTGGGCGGACAGGTCGGCCTGGGGCCGGCCGTCGGAATACGCGAACACCGGCGTCCTCGCCGCGGCGGCCAGCCGGCGGCCCTCGCCGTCGTCCAGCCCCACCACCGTGACGCCGCTCCGCCCCGCCATGGCCCACCGGGCCGCGGCGCAGGGGGAGAGGGCGCCCTTCCGCCCGTCGAAGTTCTCCACGATGACCGCCCGGTAGCGGCGGCCCGTGTCCTCCTCCATGGCCGCCCGGCAGGGGGTGAGCTCCACCACCGGGCAGTCGATGATACCACGCAGCAGGCCCGCCGTCAAGGTATTCCCCCGGCCCACCACCGCCACGGGCAGCTTTTCGTCAGTTTTCATAGGCATAGTCGATGACGCTGCTGGCAAAGCGCACGCTCACCACCGTGCCCGGGTCCACCGCCGTGCCCGGCTCGATGCCCTGGCCGGCGGCGAAAATGTCCGTGGCAGTAAAGTCCGCCTGGCCCTCCGCCCGGAGGAAGAGGCCCAGGGCCTCCAGCTTCTCCTTGGCCTGGGTGGGGGTGAGGCCCGTCAGGTCGGGGACCTCCGCCTGCTCCGCCGGCGGCTCCTCCCCCAGATAGAGGATGACGTTGGAGCTGCCGGGGATCACCGCGCCGGCGGCGGGCACCTGGGCGGTGACGGTGTTGCCCGTGCCCACGGTGCGGCAGCGGATGCCCTTGTTGGTCAGCAGGCCCTTGGCCACCGTGAGCTCATAGCCCGTCACCCGGGGCATGGTCACGTCGGCGGAGGCCAGCTCCTCCGCGCTGTACTGCTTCTCCACCCCCAGGTAGTCCAGGGCGCTGGCGATCAGCTTGCCCGCCATGGGGGCGGCGATGTTGCCGCCGCTGATGTAGGTGCCCGACGGGGTGTAGTTGGACCCGGGGGCGGACCGCTGGGGAGAGTCGTAGGCCAGCAGCACCAGCACCTGCGGGTCGTCCACCGGGGCAAAGCCCATGAAGGAGCAGATGACGTCGTCCCCTTCCTCATCCCGCTTTTCGGAGGTGCCCGTCTTGCCGCCGATGCGGTAGCCGGACATGTAGGCGTTGCGGCCGGAGTATTTGCTGACCACCTGCTCCAGGATGCCCCGGATGGTGGACGAGGTGGACGCGCTGATGACCTGCCGGACCTCCTCCACCTCGTGGTAATAGACGGTGCTGCCGTCGGCATCCCGCTCGGACTGGACCACGTAGGGTGTGATGAGGTGCCCGCCGTTGATGACGCTGGCGAAGGCCCGGATCATCTGGATGGGGGTCACCTTGAAGGTCTGGCCGAAGGAGCCGACAGCCAGAGAGGCCGCGCCGTAGGGGCCCTTGAAGGTGCTCTCGGGCCAGAACACGCTGGTGCCCTCCCCCAGCAGGTCGATGCCCGTGCGGTCGAACAGGCCGAAGTCGTCCAGGTACTCCCAGAAGGTGTCCGCGCCGATCTGCTCGGCGATCTTCATCAGGGCCACGTTGCAGGAGTTGCCCACCGCCTCGGTGAGGGTCTGGTCGCCGTGGCCGCTCTGCTTGTGGCAGTGGACCGTGTAGCCGCCCACCTGATAGGAGCCGCCGCAGTAGTAGTGGTCGTTCAGGGAGATGAGCCCCTCCTCCAGGGCCATGGCCACCGTGAGGGGCTTGAAGGTGGAGCCGGGCTCGTAGGTGTCGGACAGGGCCTTGTTGCGCCACTGCTGGTTCAGTGCGTCGGTGTACGCCTTGGCGTACTCGGTGCTGTCCTCGCCCTTGGCCGCTTTCACCTGCTCCAGCCCGTCCAGCAGCAGGTCGCTGACCACGGTGGCGTACTGGTTGGGGTCGAAGTCCGGGGTGCTGGCCATGGCGTAGATGGCCCCGGTCTGGGGGTTCATGACGATGCAGAAGCCGCCCTTTTTGATGTCGTAGGTCTCGATGCCCTCGGCCAGGATCTGCTGGGCCAGGGACTGGATGGAGGAATTGAGGGTCAGCTCCAGGTCATAGCCCTCCCGGCCCTCGAAATAGGCGCCGTAGCTGCTGAGCATCTCGGTGCCGTAGGCGTTTTTGGACGTGACCACCCGGCCGCTCTCGCCGGAGAGGTCGTTCTGGTACAGGGCCTCGATGCCCTGGGCGCCCACCTTCACGCTGCCGCTGGTCTCGCTGTAGGCCATGAAGCCCAGCACGTGGGAGCCCACGGAGGAATAGGGGTAATACCGCTTGCTGGCGGGGGTGAGGTAGAGCATGGAGCTCAGCTTGTTGTCCTTGATGAACTCCCGCACCGCGGCGGCGTCCGCCTCCTCCAGCTCGTAGGCCAGCACCTCATAGGCGGAGGCAGTATACTCGATGCGCTGCCACAGGCGCTCCTCCCCCAGGCCCAGCAGGTCCACCAGGCCGTCCACGATGAGCGCCCGCTTCTCCCGCAGGGCGGCGTCGTAGGCCGCCTGGTCCAGGGTGCCGCCCACGGTGTACTTCTCCTCCCGGATGGACGCCTTCACGTCCCGGGGGGAGAGGATCAGCTGGTACACCGTGGCCGACATGGCCAGGGTGTTGCCGCTGCTGTCGTAGATGGTGCCCCGGCCGGAGTTCACCGCCACATCCCGGGTCTGCTGGTTGGCGGCCTTCTCCTCCCAGTAGTCGTGCTGGGTGATCTGCAGCTTCCACAGCTGGGCCGCCAGGGGGATAAAGCACAGCACGCCCAGGCACACCATCAGAAACACGGTGCGCCGGAACAGGCTGCGGTTGTTTTTCCCCAGGGAGGACCGGCGGGGCTTTTTTTCGGTGTCTGCCATGGATCTGCTCCTTTTCGGTGTGCGCGTCAGATGCCCAAAATACGGAGAAAAGGCGTAAGAAAAATCCGGTCTCTTACGCCTCTCTCTCGCTATTCACTCTTATATGTCCCCGGGTCACGGCCTATGACAGCAGGTCGGAGAGGAACTGCTCCGCCTGGCGCAGCAGGCCGGACAGCCCCTGCTCCGACGCCTCGAAGTAGGTCACGCTGTCCCCCTCGGACAGGTCCAGATACACGGTGTTGGCCGGCCCCGCCTTGACCATGGAACCGTCGGCGGTGAGCCGCGCCTCGATGGCGGACAGGTCGTAGGCCAGCTCGTACTGGGCCTGGAGGACCTTTTCCTCACTTTGCAGCTGGGAGAGGGCGGCCTTCAGGTCCACGGTCTCGTCGTTGACCACGGCCAGCTTCGCGCTGGTCATCACCACCAGCAGGGCGATGAGGGCCACGGCGGCAAAGCCTAGGATGGCGAAGGGGGACACTGCGCTCTGCTGCCGGACCTCCACGCTGGGGCGGGCCGCCACACGGGTGCGGGGCTGGACCTGGGGGCGGCTGACCCGCTGGGGCTGGGCGCTGCGGCGGGTGCGCTCCGCCTCGCGGCGGCGGGCGGGCGCGGCGGAGCCGTACTGATACTCCGGCTGATAGGCCGAGCTGCCGTAGGTCTCATATCGTCTTGTCCTGCGCTCTGTGGCCATGGGGACCGCTCCTTTTCTGATCTTACAGCTTCTCCGCCACCCGCAGCTTGGCGCTGCGGGCGCGGGGGTTCTCTTCCAGCTCTTCCTCCCCGGCGGTGATGGGCCGCTTGCCCACCAGCTTCACCCGGGGCTTTTTGCCGCACACGCACACCGGGAAATCCGGCGGGCAGGTGCAGCCCTTGGCCCACTCGGCGTAGGCCGACTTCACCAGCCGGTCCTCCAGGGAGTGGAAGGCGATGACGCAGATGCGCCCGCCCGCGTTCAGGCAGTCGGGGGCGGCGGCCAGCATCCGCTCCACCTCGCCCAGCTCGTCGTTCACCGCAATGCGGATGGCCTGGAAGGACCGCTTGGCCGGGTGCTGCTTCTCCCTGCGGGCCTTGGCCGGCATGGCGGAGGCGATGAGCTCCGCCAGCTCCAGGGTAGTCTCGATGGGCTTGTCCGCCCGGGTGCGGACGATGGCCGCGGCAATGGGGCCGGAGTAGCGCTCCTCCCCGTACTGCCAGAGGATGCGCCGCAGCTCTTCCTGGCTCCAGCCGTTCACCACGTCCCGGGCGGTGAGGGCCGCCTGCCGGTCCATGCGCATGTCCAGCGGCGCGTCCTGCAAATAGGAGAAGCCCCGGGCCCCGTCGTCCAGCTGGGGGGAGGACACCCCCAGGTCGAACAGCATCCCGTCCACCCCGGCGATCCCCTGGGCCGCCAGGATGCCGGCCAGGTCGCCGAAGTTCCCCTTCACCAGAGTCACCCGGTCCATAAGGCCCTCCAGGCGGGCGGGGGCGGCCTCCAGGGCGGCGTCGTCCCGGTCGATGCAGACCAGCCGCCCGGTGGTGAGCCGCCCGGCGATCTCCCGGGAGTGGCCCGCCCGGCCCAGGGTGCCGTCCACATAGACGCCGTCCGGGCGGATGTTCAGGCCCTCAAGACATTCCCGCAGCAAGACGGGCTTGTGTGTGTATTCCATATCAGATACCCAGGTTTTCCAGCAGGCTGGAGATGGTCTCCGGGTTCAGCTGCTGGAGGGTCTTGGCCTTCCAGTTGTCGGCGCTCCAGATCTGGGCCCGGTCGTTGTTGCCGGTGATGACCACGTCCCTGTCGATCCTGGCGTAGTCCTTCAGATAGGAGGGCACCTGGAAGCGCCACTGCTTGTCCGGCTCGCACAGCTGGGCGGAGGCGAAGAACACATCCATGGCGGCGGCCTGGGCGGTGGTCAGGGCGGCCACCCGCTCCTGGAGCTTTTTCCACGTCTCCATGGGGTAGAGGGTCAGGTTCTCCTTGACCCCCACCGCCAGATAGAAGGGGCTGCCCAGCTTGTCCCGCAGCTTGGAGGGCACGATGAGCCGGCCGGCGCTGTCCAGGCTGTGTTCGTAGGTGCCGGTCATGCTCATTCCTCCAATCCGCTCCAAATTTAGAGTAGTTTACTCCATTTCACTCCAATTTGGATTCAGTATACACCGGCCCGGCCAAAAATGCAAGTCCTATTTTTTGGCGAACCCCCGCTTCTCCCAAGGGTTTGCGGGTTTTGGGACCCATAAAGCGGTCCGTCCCCGGGCCCCGGCCCATAAAATGTACCGCCGCCCCGCCCCGGCACAATATCTTGTGCCGGAGAAGGGCTTGGGGCGCAAAAAGGCCGGCGTGAAAATTTTCACGCCGGCCTTTGCCGTTGACAGGGGGGCCTCCGTCCGATATGATGTTGTCATCCGTTCAAAGGAGGTCATGGTATGGAGGAACTGAAGCCCGGGCGCTACCGCCACTTCAAGGGCAACGAGTACCAGCTGCTGGGGGTGGCCCGGCACAGCGAGACGCTGGAGCCCATGGTGGTCTACCGCGCCCTGTACGGGGAGCGGGGCCTGTGGGTTCGCCCGGCGGCCATGTGGAGCGAGCAGGTGGAGCGGGACGGCTACTGCGGCCCCCGGTTCACCTACATCGGGGAGTAGGCTCAGCGGCGGGCGGCGGCCAGGTCGGCGCCGGTGAGGTACTTCTTCAGGGGCTTGTACAGCACGCCGAACACCACCAGGCAGAGGATCATGTCGATGCCCACGTAGCTGCCGTTGTACACGGCGGAGTACAGCCAGGGGTTGGTGAAGGTGGTGTTGAAGATCTCGGTGGGGGCGTAGATGCGGTAGATGGTGACGCCGCTGATGAAGTGGACGATGAACCGGCAGACGCAGCCCACCACGGTGCCGATGAACACGCCGCCCTTCAGCTTGCGGAAGAAGCTGGCCACGCCCAGCACGCCGTAGGCCAGGACGAAGTCCAGCAGCAGGGACCAGGGGCCCCAGGCGTAGGCGCTGTCCACCACGATCTGCAGCAGGCCGTAGGCCAGGGAGACCAGGAAGCTGGCCGGGGCGTTCCACCGGGCGCAGTAGAGGAAGATGGGCAGCATGGCCAGATCGAAGCTGCCGCCGTTGGGCAGCTTGCCGATGGTGACGTAGCTGAGGGCGGTGGCCAGGGCCACCATGATCGCGCCCTCGCACAGGGCGCGGACCTTCATGTGTTTCATTGTTTCATTCCAGCTTTCTTCAAAATTTCGACCCCAACGGACATCAGAGAAGCCGGAAAAATGAAAAAGCCGCACTGCGGCGCGCAGTGCGGTCCATCCTTCTTTGGCACACTCGCATTCCTACGCCGGTATTATCCGGATCAGGTATGAGGGTTCGGGCGGTCGCCCATCTCAGCCGGTCTGCACCAGCACCCCTTGGAATCGTTGCCCTGAGTATAGCACCCCCGCCCCGCCGTGTCAATCTTTTCTTGCAAGAAACCGCGCGATGGGCTACAATACGTCTATCACAGCTTTCGCAAAGGAGGCGGCCGCCATGGTCCGCTGCTTTATTTTCTCCGCCGGCACGTTTTACGGCCTGCGGGAGGCCCCCCGCCCCGGGGATCTGGTCATCGCCGCCGACGCCGGGCTGCTCCACTGCCGGGCACTGGGCATCGCCCCCGGCCTTGTGGTGGGGGATTTCGACTCCACGGACCCCCCGGAGGAGGACGTGCCCACCCTGCGTCTGCCGGTGGAGAAGGACGATACCGACTCCATGCGGGCCGTCAAGGAGGGCCTGGCCCGGGGCTGTCGGGAATTTTATCTCTACGGCGGCACCGGCGGGGCCCGGCTGGACCACACCCTGGCCAACCTCCAGTCCCTGGCGTGGCTGGCCAGGCACGGGGCCCGGGGCTGGCTCTACGACCGGGACTTCGTCTACACCGCCGTGGAGGGCGGCGCCCTCACCATCCCCCGGACGGTGGAGTGGGGCCTGCTGTCGGTGTTCGCCATGACGGACACGGCGGAGGGTGTCACCCTCACCGGGGTGCAGTACCCCCTGGACCGGGGCACCGTGTCCTGCGACTTCCCCATCGGCGTGAGCAACCACATTCTGGAGCCCGTGGCCACGGTGTCCGTGGAGCGGGGCGTCCTGCTGGCGGGCTGGCAGCTGCCGCCCCTGGAATAAGAAACGGAAGCGCCCCGGCGGGCTGTCCGCCGGGGCGCTTTTTCACAGCTTCCTTTTCAGTTCCTCGATTTTCCGGCGGTGCTGATCCACCTGCTCGCCCTCGGCGGTGTCCCAGTCGGTGCGGAGAATCTCCATCTCCTCCTCATGGGCGGCGATGGCCCCCGCCCAGTCCTCCTGGATCTCGCAGAGGTGGGCGATGGAGGTCAGGCCGTCGGTGTACCGGGGCTTCTGCTGGACCTCCATGGACCGGCGGTAGCAGCCCTTGGCCGCCTCATACTGGCCCGCCCGGGCCAGGCAGTCCCCCATGCGCATCAGCGCGCCCCGCTCGTCGGGCCAGGCGGCGAGCATCCCGTTCCAGAGGTCCATGGCCTCCTCCCGGCGGCCGGCCAGCCAGGCGATCTCCCCCCGGTACCCGGCGGCGCGGTACCCCGCGTCGGGCAGGCGGGCCAGCCTGTCGCAGTACTCCTCCGCCTCCGTCAGGCGGCAGTCCGCTAAAAGCTGGTCGATGAGCCAGAGATAGCCCGCCAGCCAGTCCGGATGCTTTTCCACAAAGTCCTTGTAAAAGCCGATCAGCTCGTGGTGGTCCGTGCTGTACCACAGGCCCCAAGCCCCGCGGCTGGCCTGGACGTAGACGCTGTGGGCGCTGTCGTCCTCCGGCCGGCGGCGAATGCCCTCCAGGGCGTAGTCCGCGGCCCGCCGCCAGTGCTCCTCCCCCAGTTGGCACTCCATGTCCGCCAGCAGCACGTATACCCGGCTGTTCTCCGGCTCCCGCCGGCCCTTCTCCAGCAGGAATTCCCGCTCCCGCTCCGCCAGCGCCGGGTCCAGCGCCCGCGAGTCCCACAGCATATTCTGGATGCGCTCCATGCGGGTGTCGTCCGACAGGGCGAACAGCTCGTCGATGGACACGCCGAAGTAGGCCGCCAGGGCGGGCAGCAGGGCGATGTCCGGCGTGCCGGCGTCCCGCTCCCACTTGCTCACCGCCTGGGCCGTGACCCCCAGGGCCTCGGCCAGGGTCTCCTGGGTGACCCCCCGGTGGAGCCGCAGGCTCTTGATCTTGTTCCCGATCTCCATATCGCTTCGTTCCTTTCGTCCTTTTCTGCCGGCAGACTCATCCTACCCCATCCCGGCGAAAAAGGCAATGACCCCTCCGTGGGGCCGGCTCAACGGAGCGTTGAACAAAAAAGAGCCCGCTCCGGACGGAGCGGGCTCTTTCCCATGCTTATTCCTCGGTCTCGTCGTCCTTGGCGCAGCAGCATCCGCCGCCGCAGCAGTTCTGCTCCTCGTCCTCGTCAAAGGACAGGGCGAACTTCTGCCCGCAGCTGGGGCAGTCGATCTCGCCGGCGGCCAGGACCTCGTCGTCGATAACCAGGTCCTCCCCGCAGTTGGGGCAGGCGACCTCGAAGAAGTCCTCTTCCTCGTCCAGGTCGTCCTCGTCATTGTCCTCGTCGTCCTCATCCTCAAAGACGGCGTCCTCCACGTCGGAGAGATCGTCGGAGATGGCATCGATCTCCTCGCCGAACTCGTCCAGGGCGGCGTCCACGGTCTCCAACTCCTCGCCCACTTCCTTCAGCACGTCCAGGATCTCGGACAGGATGCGGGCCTCCTTGGAATCGGACTTGTCCAGATCCATGCCGTCGAACATGCCCTGGATATACGCGACCTTCTCAGAAATCGTCATTGCGGTTTCTCCTTTCGGCTCACGGGTGGTTTCAGTGGTTTTGGTGTCACGCCTCACCTGCTCACAACGCGCGGCTTCCCTCCGACTCCGGGCAAATCCATCCAGGGCCTTCGGCCCCTCCTTGGGTTTTGCCCGTCGCTTCAGTCCATCCGCGCTGTTCGCAACGGCTCGGACGCTTCTATCAGCCCTTGACGCGGCTGAGGTACTCGCCGGTGCGGGTGTCGATCTTGATGAGCTCGCCCTCTTCAATGAACAGGGGCACCTTGACCTCGGCGCCGGTCTCCAGGGTGGCGGGCTTCAGGGTGTTGGTGGCGGTGTTGCCGGCGAAGCCGGGCTCGGTCTTGGTGACCTGCAGGTCCACGAAGTTGGGGGGCTCCACGGCAAACACGCTACCCTTATAGGAGCGGATGGTGCACACCATGTTCTCCTTGACGAACTTGAAGTTGTCGCCCAGCACGTCCTTGCTGATGGGGACCAGCTCGTAGCTCTCGGGGTCCATGAAGTAGTACAGGTCGCCGTCGTTATAGCTGTACTCCATGTCCTTGCGCTCCACGAAGGCCTGCTCGAACTTGGCGGTGGGGTTGAAGGACTCCTCGCGGATGGCGCCGGTGATGACGTTCTTGTACTTGGTGCGCACGAAGGCGGCGCCCTTGCCGGGCTTCACGTGCTGGAACTCAAGGACCGTCATGACCTGACCGTTCATCTCAAAGGTCACGCCGTTGCGGAAGTCGCTGGCAGTAATCGTAGCCATGTTTATTCCTCCATATTATCAAAAGTTTTTCTCAGCCATATAAAGACAGGTTATTATATCGCATTTCCCCGCCCTTTGCAAGAGGTTTGACGCCTCTTCTCCCGCTTTTTACAGAATAATGAGCTCCTTGGGGGAGTGGGTGATGTCGATGCAGCCGGTGTCGGTGATCATGACCACGTCCTCGATGCGCACGCCGAACTTGCCGGGGAGGTAGATGCCCGGCTCGGCGGACAGGCAGGCCCCGGCGGGGATGGCCTTCTCCCAGAAGGGGCTGAAGCGGGGGCTCTCGTGGATCTCGATGCCCAGGGAGTGGCCGAAGCCGTGGCCGAAGTAGTCGCCGTAGCCGGCGGCGGCGATGACGTCGGCGGCGGCCTTGTGGACCTCGCTGCCGGTGACGCCGGCGTGGACGGCGGCGATGCCGGTCAGCTGGGCCTTCAGCACCGTGTGGTACACCAGGTCCATCTCCTCGCTGGGCTGGCCCACGGCCACGGTGCGGGTCATGTCGGAGCAGTAGCCCCCCACCACGCAGCCGAAGTCCATGGTGACGAACTGGCCCTTGTTGATGAGGGTAGCACCGGGGACGGCGTGGGGCTTGGAGCCGTTGGCGCCGGTGGCCACGATGGGATCGAAGGAGTTGCGCTCGGCCCCCCTGCGGGCCATGAGGTAGGTCAGCTTGGCGGCGATCTCGCTCTCGGTGACGCCGGGCTTGATGTCGTTGAGGATCTCGGTGAAGGCCTCGTCGGTGACCCGCTGGGCCTCCTTCATGGCGGCCAGCTCGTCGGCGTCCTTTACCATGCGCAGCTCGGTGATCAGGTCGGAGGCGGGCACCAGCTCGGCCTTGACGGCCTCCTTCCACAGGCTGAACTCGGCCACGGACATGTACTCGTCCTCAAAGCCCAGGCGCTTCAGGCCCAGCTTGTCCGCCAGCTCGCTCACCAGCTTCCGGCAGCCCACGCCGGCGGCGGGCATGGCCACGTGGGCCCCGGACACCAGCTGGCCCGCGGCCTCGATGTAGCGGGAGTCGGTCCAGTACCAGCTCTCGCCGGGGGTGATGAGGGCCACGCCCTCTCCGTGGAAGCCGGCGGCGTAGAACTCGCCGGGGGCGGAGGTGATGACCATGGCGTCCAGTCCGCGGCCGGCCAGACTGCCGGCGATGCGCTCAAAATGATTCATATTGATAACTTCCTTTCATGAAAAGCTTTAACAATGCAAGTATTCCTCGTACACCCGCTTCATGGTCAGCGCGTCCCGGGCCTGGGTGCCGGCGGACTCGCAGATGAAGGTGGGGCTCCACCCCCGGCGGGCCACGGCGGCGGCCAGAGGCGCCCAGTCGGGGCCGAAGCCGTCATCGTCGTCAAAGGTGCGGTGGCACTTCTCCCCGCCGTTGGGGGTAAACTGGATGTGGGAGAAGTGGCTGTGGAAGCGGGAGGCCCGCTCCGGGCCCAGGGCGGCCTCCATTTTGTCCAGCATCCGCTCCATGGCCTCCGCCCCGTCGTCCGCCCCCAGGGAGCGGGCATACAGGTGCCCAAAGTCCACGCAGGGGATGAGCCGTTCATCCGCGCCGCACAGCTC
>CAVJBM010000241.1:0-34479 GCA_963647775.1 Anaerovibrio sp. | reverse complement strand
GTGGCCCTCACCCGGGCCAAGGAGCGGCTGTACCTCACCTGCGCGGGGCAGCGGATGCTCTTCGGCCGCACCAGCTCCAACCGACCCTCCCGCTTCACCGGGGAGATCCCGCCGGAGCTGCTGGAACTGTCCGGCCGCAGCTGTCTGGACCGGGACGGCGGCGGCTGGACGGAGGACTTCGACCGCCGGCCCCGGGACGTCCAGCGGGGCGGCTTCGGCAGTCCCTCCACTGGGTTCCGCCGGGCGGACGGCCCCGTCCGCACCGGGCGCACGGCCCCCTCCGCGGGCGGGCGGCCCGCCTCCACCCACCGGCCCATCGCCCAGCGCCCCGCCAGCGGCTACACCGCCCCGGCGGCCCCGGCCAATCTGCCCGAGTTCCGCAAGGGAGACATGGTGGAGCACAAGGCCTTCGGCAAGGGCATGGTGCTCTCCGTGCAGAAAATGGGGGGCGACGCCCTGGTGGAGATCGCCTTCGACAACGTGGGCACCAAGCGGCTGATGCTCAAGTCTGCCGCCCAGCACATGAAAAAGGTCTGACCAAAACGCACCGGCGTCCCCGTGGGGCGCCGGTGTTTTTTGTGGGAAACCCCAGATTGCGCGCCGCCCGCCGTTCTGGTATACTGATACCACATCTTGTATTTTTGAAATGCGGAGGGCACAAAATGAAGCGGCTGAACGATTTTCTCCTGGCAGTCCTGGCGGGGGCGGCCATCTCTGTCGGCGGGGCGGTGTTCCTGGCGCTGGACAGCAGGATCGCGGGGGCGGTGTTCTTCTGCGTGGGGCTGTTTATGGTGTGCACCCTGGGGCTGAATCTGTTCACCGGCAAGGTGTGCTATCTCCCCGGCAAGCCGGCGGGCTACTGGGGCTTCCTGGCCGTCGTGTGGCTGGGCAATCTGGCGGGGGCGGAGGTCACGGCGCTGCTCCTGCGGCTCACCCGGCTGGGCCCCGGCCTGCGGGAGAAGGCCGCCGCCCTGGCCGCCGTCAAGACCGGGGACGGGCTGCTCTCCCTGTTCATCCTTGGCATATTCTGCAACATTCTGATCTTTATTGCCGTGGAGAGCTACCTGAAGAATCCCCATGAGCTGGGCAAGTACCTGGGCCTGTGCTTCGGGGTGACGGTGTTCATCCTGGCGGGGTTCGAGCACTGCGTGGCCGACATGTTCTACTTCGCCCTGGCGGGGTGGACGCCCCGGGCCCTCCTGTGCCTGCTGGTGATCACCGCGGGCAACGGCGTGGGCGGGGTGCTCTTCCCCCTGGCCCTGGGGGCGGCAAAGCGCCCGGCCCAATAAAGCAGAGGAGCGGGACATGTCCCGCTCCTCTTTCACAAAAGTTCCTCTAAGGAGGTCACGTACCGGTCGGACACCGCCCGCAGCTCCTCCTGCCGGGGGGCGTAGAAGGCGTCGTACACCCCCACCGTGGCCATGCCGGCGGCCCTGGCGGTGGCGCAGTTGTAGGGGCTGTCGTCCAGCAGGACGCAGTCCGCCGGGGCCGCGCCCAGGATCTCGCTCAGCCGCAGGAAGCACCGGGGGTCGTGCTTTTCCAGGCCGATGTCCTCGGCGTAGACGATGTGGCCGAAAAAGCCCGTCAGGCCGTACCGCTCCAGCACCAGGCGGCACAGCTCCGGCCGGCAGGCGGTGAACATGGCCAGGGGCGCGCCCTCCGCCCGCAGCTTTTCCAGCAGGGCCAGGGCGCCGGGCTTCAGCTCCACGTGGTGGGCGTACCAGTCCCGGGCCAGGGCCACCCACTCGGCCATGATGTCTTCCGGGCTGTCGGGCAGGGAGAAGGCGTTTCTGGTGTACTCCGCCGCCACGGGGAAGATGGAGCGGCCCACGGTCTCCAGATACTCCCGGGTGGGGGCCAGGCCCCGGCGGCCCAGAAAGGCCCGGTCCACCTGCTCCCACAGGCCGTTGGAGTCGGTGATGGTGCCGTCCAGATCGAAAATATAAGTCATAGCATACCTCACAGATAGAATCGCCAGGGGAAGTCGATGGCCTCCTGGGCGTAGTCGATGCCGATGCGCCTGCCCGCCTTGATATTCAGGGGCGGCTCGTCCACATCGGGCAGGCCGGCGTCGGACAGCCGCTGGCACACGAACAGTTCCGGGGAGCCGTAGGGCAGGCCGTTGAGGGCCCGGCCGATGTTCAGCCCGGCGCACAGCTTGCCCGGCCCGTTGAGGAAATTTTTCCGCTGATAGGCCGTCATACTTTCACACTTGCAAGCGTAACGGTTTTCTGCTATCATATCCGCATTGTACCGGGGCTCCAGTCCCCGGAGGAGCACGGCAGCGGGCTCGCCCTCGGGCTCCGTCACCAGGTTGAGGCAGCAGTGCAGGCCGTAGATGAGGTAGACATAGGCCGTCCCCGGCGGGGCAAAAAGGGTCTCCGTCCGGGCGGTGCGGCGGTAGTTGTAGGCGTGACAGGCCTTGTCCATGCGGCCCACGTAGGCCTCGGTCTCCGTGATGCGGCCGGCCAGGGTGACGCCGCCGTACTGCCGGATCAGGTATTTGCCCACCAGCGCCCGGGCGGTCTCCACGGTGTCCCCCGCGAAAAAGGACTGCGGCAGCATGGCCGTCCCTCCTTTATAGTCAGACTTTTGCCAGTATACCAGAAATCCATCCCCATGAAAACCCCGGAGTTGAACGCAGATGAGAGAGAATACCCTGAAAAAACTCGCCCGCCCCATGATCGTCCTGGCCACCCTGATCTGGGGCTCCACCTTTTTTATTTTGAAGGACACCCTGGACACGGTGGACCTCCAGTTCCTGCTGGCCTTCCGCTTCACCTTCGCCGCCGTGCTGCTGGCCCTGGTGTTCTGGAAGCGGTGGAAGCACATCGACCGCTCCTACTGGCTGCGGGGCATCGTCATGGGCGTGCTGCTGTACGCGGCCTACACCGTGCAGAACTACGGCCTGATGGACACCACCCCGGGCAAGAACGCCTTTTTCACCGCCGTGTACTGCGTCATCGTGCCCTTTCTCTCCTGGGCGGCGGACCGCCGCCGGCCGGATAAATTCAACCTGCTGGCCGCCCTGCTGTGCATCGCGGGCATCGGCTTTGTGTCCTGGGACGGAGGGCTGAGCCTCCGCTGGGGGGACGTGCTCACCCTGTGCAGTGGCTTCCTCTACGCCTGCCACATCGTGGCCGCCACCCGGTTCTCTCAGGGGCGGGACGTGTTTTTGCTGACGGTGCTGCAGTTCGCCGCCACCGCCGTCTGCTGCTGGGCGGGGACGATCGTCACCGGCGGCTTCCCCACCGGGGGCCTGCCCGTCCGGGCGTGGCTGGTGCTGCTCTACCTGGCCCTGGCCGCCACCAGCCTGGCGCTGCTGTTCCAGAACATCGGGCAGAAGTATTCCGACCCCTCCTCGGCGGCGGTGCTGCTGAGTCTGGAGGCCCCCTTCGGCGTGGCCTTCTCCGTGATCTTCGCCCGGGAGCGGCCCACCGCCCTGATGTACCTGGGCTTCGCCCTCATTTTCGTGGCGGTGATCTGCTCGGAGACCAAGTTCTCCTTCCTGAAAAAGAAAACAGCCGATGGACGCTGAGCGTCCACCGGCTGTTCCGTTACCGTTCCAGCCACTGGGGGAAGAAGCCGCTGACGGCGCAGTACACCGCGCAGGCCAGCACCGCCGCAGCCAGCACCCGGGAGAAGAGCTTGAAGCCCCGTGTGGGCTCCCCCAGGTCCTCGGGCTTCTGGTCCGGGGCGCGCCACCGCTGGGTGGAGCGCCACAGCAGCATGGGCCTGAAGGCCAGCAGCCCCGCCGCCAGCAGGCACAGCAGGATGGTCACGATGAGGAAGGCCCAGTCGCCGGCGGTCATGGTGCGGTAGTCAGACATGGGCGGCCTCCTTCGGGCAGTGGGCGTCCAGCCAGGCCAGCAGGTCGGCAAAGACCTGCTCCCGGTTCAGCTCGTTGTGCATCTCGTGGCGGCCGCCCTCATAGAGCTTCAGGGTCAGGTCCCGGGTGCCGTACTTTTTGAAGTAGCCCCACACCTTTCGGACCCCCGCGCCGCTGCCGCCCACGGGGTCCTGATCGCCGGAGTAGAGGTACACCGGTGTGTCCGGGTCCATCTGGGACAGGGCCCGGCTGCTGGAAATATATTGCAGACCCGTAAACATGTCATGATACATGCCCACAGTGGGAACAAATTGACACAGAGGATCGTCTATATACTTGTCCACCTCTCCCTCGTCCCGGCTGATCCAGTCGGCGGAGGTGCGGTTGGGGGCGAACTTCTTGTTGTAGGCCCCCAGCACCAGGCCGTTGACGAAGTCGCTGGAGTAGCCGCTGCCCTTGAACGTGCCGATGAGCCCGGCCAGGAACTTGCCCGCGCCCACGGCGACGGCGGACTCCTGCCCCGTGCCGGAGAGGACGGCGCCGCTGACCTCGCCGGGGTAGCGGCAGAGGAAGGTGCGGGTCATGAAGGAGCCCATGGAGTGCCCCAGCAGGAAATAGGGCACGTTGGGGAAGCGCTCCCCCATCTGCCGGCGCAGGGTGCGCTCGTCCGCCACGATGAGGGTCCAGCCGTCGTGGTCGGCGAACCAGCCGAACCTGCTGTCCGCCTTGGCGGTGCGGCCGTGCCCCAGATGGTCGTCTCCGCAGACGGCATAGCCATGCTCCGTGAGGAAGCGGGCCAGCGCGTCGTAGCGGCCCACGTATTCCGCCACGCCGTGGACGATCTGGACCACCGCCTTGGGCTCCCCTGCGTCCGGCAGCCACAGGCTGGCGCAGATCTGATGGACGCCGTCGCTGGACGGGAAGGTAAATTCGCTGAATTTCGCCATAGTGGTTCCCTCCATGAAAAATTCGTGCTATAATCAGTTCAATTTAGTGTACCCGTTTTTTCACCCGTTGTCAATGTAAGCAAAGGAGCGATCGTTATGAAAAAGATCCTGCGCCGCCTGGGCGCGATCCTGCTGGCCCTGACCCTGCTGGTCACCGCCGCCTCCGCCCTGACGGTGGAGGAAGCCCTGGGCCTGCTGGAGACCAACTATCTCCGGGAGATCCCGGAGGAGGCCTATCAGGCCGAGACCCTGGACGAGCTGTTCGACGCCCTGGGCGACCCCTATACCTATTACATGAGCGCCGAGGAGTACCAGGCCTTCCTGGACTCCGTGGAGCACACCACCCAGCTGGTGGGCATCGGCGTGTCCATCCAGTACACCAATGAGGGCATCCTGGTGGTAGAGGCCCTGAAGGGCGGCCCCGCGCTGGAGGCGGGCATCCGCGCCGGCGACGTGATCGTGGCGGTGGACGGCGTCTCCTGCGTCCCCGCCAACGAGGGGCACCGGGCCCTCATCGTGGGTGAGGAGGGCACTGCCGTCACCGTCACCGTCCTGCGGGACGGTACGGCGCAGGACTACACCCTGGAGCGGCGCACCGTGATCATCCCCAACACCGAGACCACCCTGCTGGACGGCCGGGTGGGCCGCATCGACTGCGCCAGCTTCGGCTCTGAGACCGGGCAGTACTTCCGGGACGGCATCACCGAGCTCAACGACCAGGTGGACACCTGGCTGGTGGACCTGCGGGGCAACACCGGCGGGCAGACCACCGCGGCGGTGGAGGCCATCGGCGCCTTCGCCGGGGCGGGCTTCCACCTGTGGCTGCGCAACGGGCTGAAGGAGAATTACTACTATTATTACCCCGATGAGGCCCTGACGGACAAGACCGCCGTCATCCTGGTGAACGGCGGCACCGCCAGCGCGGCGGAGGCCTTTGCCGCCAGTATGCGGGACCTGGGCCGGGGCGTGCTGGTGGGCTCCCGCACCTACGGCAAGGGCGTGGCCCAGGTGGTGCTGGACCAGGACGATCAGCCGGGGCTCTTTGACGGCGACGCGGTGAAGGTCACGGCCTATCGCTTCTACTCCTTCGCGTACAACACCAACGACCTGATGGGCGTGATCCCCACCCTGCTGGTGGACGACGGGCAGGCCGAGGCGGTGGCCCTGGCCCTCTGCGGCAGCGGGGACATCCCGGACGACGATCTGCTGGTGGTGGCCCTGGGCAGCGGCCGGGTGTGCTATGTGGACCTGCGCACCACCGCGGCGGACACCCTGTCCGCCCTCTTCGGGGCCCTGCCCCCCACCGCCGTGCTCCAGCTGCACCGCAGCGGCGCGCTGTGGGATAATCTCACCGTGGCGCAGGCCGCCCAGCGGCTGAACGTGACCTACGCCAGCCGGTGGTTCACCGACACGGCGGACAGCCAGTGGGCCGACCAGCTGAACACCCTGGCCGCCTACGGCGTGCTGCGGGGCGTGGGCGGCGGAAGGTTCGTCCCCGACGCCCAGATCACCCGGGCCGACGTCTGCCGCATGATCGCCCAGGCCATGGGCATCAGCAGCGACCGGCAGTATTTCTCCGACGTGCCCGCCACCGCCTCCTACGCCGGGGCGGTGAACGCCATGGCGGAGCTGGGCCTGGTGGACGGCATCGGCGGCGGCAGCTTCGCCCCCAACGACCCCATGACCCGGGAGCAGTACGTGACCGTGATGGCCCGGCTGCTCCGCTGGCTGAACTTCGGCGCGGACGCCACCGGCGACGCCCTCACCCAGGAGGACCTGGACGCGGTGCAGGACTACGGCTTCGCCAACTGGGCCGTGGAGAGCGCCGCCCTGCTGAACAAGCTGGAGCTGTTCTACGCCGACCCCGCCGGGCTGGAGCTGGACGGCAGCATCACACGGGCCGAGGCGGGCGCGCAGCTGTACAGCGTGCTCCGCGGCACCGGCATCATCACCGAGTAAGCAGCCCGGTCAAACGCGCAGAAAAGAGCCGCGGGCGAAGCCCGCGGCTCTTTTGACAGCAGTTACATCGTCATGGTCATGCCCTGATCGTCGGACAGGCCGTCCTTTTTCAGCATGTTCTCCAGCACCTGCACGTCGGTGTTCACGTCCATGGCCTCGTTCTGGAACAGCTTGTCAAGCTGCTTCTCGAAGCCGGACACCACCTGGTCCATCATGCCCTCGATGCGGGCCTTGGCGGCGGAGATGTTCTCCCCCTCGATGCCCTGGGCGTCCAGCTGGGCGTAGGCCCGGAGGATCTTCAGCGTGGTGGGGAGATAATAGTTCAGGAAGCTGCGCAGCTGGCTGCTCTTGTCCGGGTGGGCCTTCTGATAGGCCAGGATCTTGCCCGTCAGCTCCTCGATGCGGTCGATCTTGGCGCTCATGACCTCGTCGGGAATGTCGTCGTTCACCTGGCGGATCTCCCGGAGGATCTTGGCGTCCTCGTCCTCGGCCTCCGCGTCGGTCTTGGTCTTGGCGGGCTCCGGCTCGGGGGCCTGATAGCCCATCTCGGTGAGGAACAGCTTGCCGGAGGCCAGGTCCAGATAGCCCGTGGGCAGGATCTTCTTGGCCAGCATCTTCCGCAGATCCCTGCACAGCTTTTTCACCGGCACGTCGAAGGCGGCGGCCATGGGGGCCAGCTCCACCTCCCGGTTGGCGCCGATGTAGGCCAGGTAGTTCAGGAACCGCTCCTGCTGGCTGCGGGCGCCGATGCCGCTGAACAGCAGGCCCACGCCCCCGGCCAGGAAGATCAGGCAGGCCAGCACGGCGGTGAACTCATCGGCGAAGAAGTAGCCGTACCCCAGGGATTGGATGAAGGTGGACAGCGTCCCCGTCAGCCCCAGGGCGAACACGCCGGAGAGGATGGCGCCCCAGATGGTGCGGGCCAGCCCGGCCTTCTTCCCCGTGAGCCCCGCGTTGGAGCTCTGCCGCGTCTTGGATGCGGTGCGCTCCACCTTGGGGCCGGTCTTGGTGGCCGCGCCGGTGGAGCGGAACTCGCTGCGGACGTCGCTGGCCACCCTCCGGGCGTCGGTGCGGACGGTGTCCGCCGCCTGGTGCATGTCCTGCCGGAACTCCTGCCGGTACTGGTTCCGCTGGCTGCGGGACATGCCCGCCAGCTTCTTCACCCCCATGATCACCGCGATCACCTTTGTGATCCAGGTGGGGATGAGAAACAGGATCACGATCCCGATCCACCCACCCCAGTCATTTTTCTGGGGCGGCCTCTGGCCGGACCCGCCGGGGGCCCCGTTGGTGTATTGCCAGCCCTGGCCGGAATGGTTTTGATCCGCCATGAGCATCATCCTTTCTATACAGGTCTCGAATAGAACTATTATATACGCACCGGGGCCGGGTGTAAATAACCTTTTGTATTTTTTAAGAAGAAGGCAATCTGTTACCAAACTGTAACCGGCTGGTAACAGATACGTCTTGTCAGCGGGGGCCCGGCATGGTAAAATAAGCAGGCCAAGCCAAGTTTATGACCTTTACGGAGGATATCGGATATGGAACAGAACAAAAAGCGTTTGTCCGGCCTGACCATCACCCTCATCGTGGTGGCGGCGCTGGTGGTGGTGCTGGCGGGGGCGTACTGCGGCCTGTGCAGGTGGGTGCAGGGCAACGGGCGGCTCCTGCCCGGCACCGTGGCCGAGGATGCGGAGGGCAGCGTCAGCCTGGACCTGGGTGGGCTCACCCGCAGCCAGGCCGCGGCCCGGGTGGCGGACTATATGAACGGCCATCTGCTGCAGCGGGTGCTCACCATCCGCTGCCCCGGCAGCTCGGTACAGGTGGACGGCTCCCTGCTGGAGGCCGACCCCGACGCACCGGTGGAGCAGGGCCTGGCCTATAAGGACAGCCAGGGCTTCCTGCGGCTGGGTCTGCTGTGGCTGGGCGGCGGAGAGGCCCCCCGGGTGTCCCTGTCCGCCTGCTCCCTCACCGACCAGGGCCGGCAGGAGGTCCAGCGGCTGATCCAGCAGGTGGTGCAGGCCAGCTATGTGGCCCCGGTGGAGACCTCCGTCTCCGTGGATGAGGAGACCGCCGTGGTCACCGTCACCCTGGGCACCGAGGGCCGCAGGGTGGACGGCGAGGCCCTGTTCACCCAGGTGGAGCGCGCCCTGGTGTCCGGCGAGAGCGAGCTGGAGGTGCAGCTGACGGCCATCCCCGTGGAGGGGACCGACGGCCACACCCTCAACGAGCTCATCTACCGGGCCCCCCAGAACCCCCGGCGGCAGGAGGACGGCACCCTCACCAAGCCCCAGGCGGGCCTCTCTCTGGACCAGACGGCGGCGGACGCCCTGCTGGCGGAGGCCCAGCCCGGCCAGAGCCTGGAGATCCCCCTGGTGGTCACCCAGCCGGACTTCGCCGGCTGCGAGGACGTGCTCTATCAGGACCTGCTGGCCAGCAGCGTCAGCTCCCTGGACGGCGTGGCCACCCGCGACTTCAATGTGAACCGCACCGCCGAGTTCTGCAACGGCACCATCCTCATGCCCGGGGACGTGTTCTCCTACCTGGGCACCATCGGGGACCCCTCCGTGGCCAACGGCTACCAGGTGTCCACCGGCTACAAGGGCGGCAAGACCGTGGAGATGGAGGGCGGCGGCGCCTGCCAGGCCTCCTCCGCCCTGTACTACTGCGCGGTGTACGCCAATCTGGAGATCGTCAACCGGGCCTGCCATGCCTTCTCCATCTCCTACCTCCCCCTGGGGCTGGACGCCACGGTGTACTACCCCTCTCTGGACTTCCTGTTCCGCAACGACCGGAACTACCCCATCAAGATCGTCTCCTACGTCAGCGACCACAAGCTGTACATGCAGCTGTGGGGCACCGACGAGGACGGCTCCTACGTGGTGCCCGAGCGGCACACCCTCTCCTCCACCAAGTGGGAGACCGTCTACAAGCCCGACGAGACCATCCCCGCCGGCACCACCAAGGTGGACGTGACCCCCTACACCGGCTACGAGGTGGAGGTCTACCGCTGCGTGTACGACAAGGACGGCAGCCTCATCTCCCGCACCTTTGAGAACTACAGCAGGTACGCCAAGCGCAACAAGGTGATCCTGTTCAACCCGGCGGACGCCGCCAGCCTGGGCCTCAACCCCGACGGCACCCCCCTGCCGGAGCCGGAGCCCACCCCGGAGCCCACCCCGGAGCCCTCTCCGGAGCCCACGCCCGTCCCCACCCCGGAGCCCGCTCCCGAGCCCGCCCAGACGCCGGCCCCCGGCCCCGCGGAGCCGGAGGTGTGACCCATGTTTCAGGGATTTTCTCAGGAGACCGTGGACTTCATGTGGGGCATCCGCTTCAACAACGAGCGGGGCTGGTTCATGGACCACAAGGAGCAGTACCGGCGCTCCTTTCTGGAGCCCATGCGGGAACTGGGCGGGGAGCTTCAGGCGGAGTTGGCGGAGCGCTTCCCCAGGCAGCCGCTGGAGCTGAAGGTCTCCCGCATTTACCGGGACGCCCGGCGGCTCTTCGGCCGGGGCCCCTATAAGGATCATCTGTGGCTGTCCCTCTTCCAGGGGGACGACCAGGCGGAGGAGGGCGCCCGGCCGGTGCTGTGGTTCGAGCTGGCCCCCGACGGCTGGAGCTGCGGCATGGGCTTCTGGTGCGCCAAGGCGGTGACCATGGAGAAGTTCCGCGCCCGGATGGACCGGGACCCGGAGACCATGCTCAGGCTGGACCGGGCCCTGCGCCGGCAGAGCGCCCTGACCCTGGGCGGCCCGGACTACGCCCGGCCCAAGACCCCCTCCCGGCCGGAGCTGGCGGCGTGGTACAACAAAAAGTCCCTCACCGTGGGCCGGGAGGAGCCCCTGACGGAGCTCATCTTCACCCCGGAGCTGAAGGACCTGCTGCTGGAGCACTTCACCTTCCTCATGCCCTACTATCAGTATTTTTCCACCCTCTGGGCCGACCCCGACCCCCGGGAGAGCCGCTGAGCCCGGAGAAAAGCGAGATCCCTTCCGATCCTGACCGAAGGAGGGCGCGCCGTGCGCACAGAGTATCTGAACTGCCTGGTCCACGTGGTGGACTATGGCTCCATCAACCGGGCGGCGGAGGTGCTGTTTCTCTCTCCCCAGGGGGTGAGCCACTCCATCCATCAGCTGGAAAAGGAGCTGGGCACCCCGCTGTTTTACCGGGAAAAGACCGGCCTGCGGCTGACCTGCGCGGGGGAGATCGTGTATGAAGAGGCGGGGAGCATCCTCTCCGGCGTCCGGCGGATCACCGACGCGCTGGGGCAGCAGAGCGCCCAGCCCCGGGCCCAGCGGGTCCAGACCCTGACGGTGATCTCCACGGCCCGGATCAGCGCGGCCCTTCTGCCCAGACTGCTCAACACGGCCCACAAACGGGCGCCCCAGCTGGACCTCCGGGTGCAGGAGGCCATGCCGGACCGCATCACGGAGCAGCTGGAGTCCGCGGAGGGCGACCGGATCGCCATTGTGGGCATCCCGGAGCGGTCCCGGGCGCAAATGCTGGCCGCGCTTCCCCGGGACTACCGGTTTGCGGAGCTGCTCACCTGCCCGATGGAGGCCCTGGTGTCCAGTGATTCGCCCCTGGCCGGCCGGCCCAGCCTGCCTGCGGAGGAACTGTCCCGCCGGCCCCTGGTGGCGTTCAATCAGGACGAGTCTCTGCTGAAGCTGTACGGTATCCCCTGCAAAAAGGAGAATATCCTGCTGTGCAGCGGCAATCTGGGGCTGTGCCGGGCCGCCCTGGCGGGCGAGCCCAGGGCGCTGGGGCTCACCAACCGGCTGGTGGAGGAGTACTGCCGCCGCCGGAAGAACAACGCCCTGTGCACCGTGCCCATCGACCCGCCGCTGCGGCTGACCTACGGCTACATCGCCACGGAGCGGGTGGAGCAGTCCGCGGGCGCGGCGGAATTTCTGAAGCTGCTCCGCGCCGCCTTCGAGCCCCTGAGCTGACCGCCCCAAAACCAAATCATCCAAATCACCCAAGAGCCCCGGAGAGACAATGTCTCTCCGGGGTTCTTTTGCTATCAAGCATCGCTTGAGTGCCGGTCAAGGGTCTGTTGCTTGTCCGATGGCCGCAGGTGCTGGTACAATGAGTACGAAAAACCCTGGAGCCTCCGGGAGGTATTTATGAATTTTGTCTGGTTTCTGCTCTCTCTCGCCGTCGGGACCGTCGGCGGCCTGATCGGCCACCGGCTGAAGATCCCCGCCGGGCCGCTGCTGGGAGCCATGGTATTTACGGCCCTGTTCAACCTGGCCACGGATCAGGTCTATGTCTACGGCTTCGTGCGCACGGTCCTGCTCATCCTCACGGGGGTCATGGTGGGCGGCCACCTGACCCGCAGGGACGTGGCCCAGCTGCGGAAGATCGTCCTGCCTACCCTCATCATGCTGGCGGGCATGGTGATCATGAATCTCTGCTGCGGCCTGGCGATCTATCTGCTCAGCGGCCTGGATCTGGTGACGGCGCTGTTCTCCACCGCCCCCGGCGGCGTCACCGACATCGTGGTGGTCTCCGAGGAGTTCGGCGCCAACACGGCCTATGTGGCAGTGCTCCATTTCGTCCGCATTTTTGTGATCTTCTTTGTGATGCCCACCGCGATCAAAAAGATCTCCGCCCGTCACCCGGCCCCCCGGGAGGAGGGGCCGGTCTCCGCTCCCGCCGCGGCGGACGGCCCCGGAGATCCCCACCGGCTGACCCGGTTCGTCCTGGTGCTGTTCCTGGCGGCGGGCGGCGGCCTGGCCTTCAAGGCGCTGAACGTTCCGGCGGGGGCGCTGATGGGCAGCATGGTGGTGTCCGCCCTGGTGAGCCTGTTCTGGAAGCCCGTCCTCCTGCCCTCCGCGGTGCGCATTGGGCTGATGATCTGCTCCGGCGTCTACATCGGGGCCTCCTTCGACCGTTCCTCCGCCGCGCAGCTGCCCCACCTGGCGGTGCCGCTGTTCATCGTCTCCGTCGGGGTGATCCTGTTCGCCCTGGGCACGGGCTTCCTGGTGTGGAAGCTGGGAAAGCTGGACATCCTCACCAGTCTGCTGGCCTCCACCCCCAGCGGCGTGCAGGAGATGACCCTTCTGGCGGAGGAACTGGGCGGGAACGCCGGGCAGGTGGCGGTGATGCACACGGTGCGGCTCATCTTCATCGTGGCCATCATCCCCAGCCTGATCTCGGTCATCACAGGGCTGGTCAGCTGATATCCCACGTTTTCTATTTACAGGAGCGGTCTCCTGTAGGATAATATAAATAACAAGGAGAGAAAGAGAAATGAACAACGCACAGAAGCCAAAGTACAACTGGTATAAGGGAAAGCACCTGGGCATGATCCTGATCATCTTCATGTTCTATTTCCTGTACGTCATCCTGGTGGCCGGCTCCACCAACACGGTGTTCCCGCTGATCTCCCAGCTGCGCGGCTGGGACAACAACAAGATCCTGCTGACCATGACCATCGCGGGCTATATCGGCGCCTTCAGCATCATGATCCAGAGCCGCATCGTCATGTCCAAGGGCGCCAAATTCGTGGCGGTGGGCAGCCTGATCGCCACCACGGTGCTGGTGGCCACCTGGGGCCTTATCACCAAGCTGGGCGTGTTCCTGGTGATGCTGTGCGTGCTGCGCTTCTTCCTGGTGGGCTTCCAGTCCGCCGCCGGCCCCGCCCTCACCGCCTCCTGGTTCCCCCGCACCAAGGGCATCATGCTGGGCTGGGCCACCATGGGCGTCATCTTCTCCGATATTATCTGGAGCCCCTACATCCCCAAGATCGTGGGCAAGTTCGGCATCACCCCCACCTTCCTGGTGACCGCTGTGATCTACGCGGTGTTCACCGTCATCGTAATCCTCTTCGTCAAGAACACGCCGGAGGAGGCCGGCACCTACCCCGACGGCTGCGCCGACGGCGCCCTGGATGCCCGCGCCGCTGCCAAGGCCGCCAAGGAGTACAAGAGCCCCTGGACCATCAAGAAGATCCTCTCCACCAAGCAGACCTGGTTCATCATCTTCGGCTGGGGCTTCCTGTGGATGTCCGCCTCCATGTTCCTCAACCAGATCGTTCCCCGTGTGGTGAGCCTGGGCTATGACGTCCATACCGCCATCAACGTGCTCCAGGTGGCCGCCTTTGCCGCCCTGTTCGGCAGCTGGTCCCTGGGCGTGCTGGACCAGAAGTTCGGCACCAAGACCGCCAGCCTGATCCTGGGCGCGTGGGAGATCGTCATGTTCGTCTGCGCCCTGCTCATGCGGCAGTCCATGGTGTTTGTCTGGCTGGCCCCCATCGGCATCATGTTCGGCGTGGGCGCCATCTGCAACCTGATCCCCTCCATCATGATCTCCATCTGGGGCCGCTACGACTTCCCCGCGGTGAACCGGGTCATTTCCTGCGCCCACCAGCTGATCACCTCCTCCGCCTTCGCCCTCATCGCCATTTTCAAGGGCTCCAGCCTGGGCTTTGACGGGATGTACGTTCTCTGCCTGATCCTCTGCTGCGCCAGCGTGGTGATGATCGCGCTGACCAAGGTGGTCAAGCTGGGCAAGTTCGACAACTGAACCGCACAGGAAGGAGTTACCGCCATGACCGCAGAAACACTCACCACCGCCAACGCCGGCCAGACCAGGCTGCCGGTGCAGGCGCCCCACCCGGTGGGGACCCTGGACTTCACCCCCATGGAGACGGCCCGCACCGATCTGCCGCCCCTGGAGGTGGCGCCGGAGTTCGCCGCCCGGGGCGTCGTCCTCACCTCGGAGACCCGGCATTTCCTCCCCGGCGTCACCGCCGCCATGCTGGACTGGTTCTGGGGCAACATGGAGAAGGGCTACTACCTCTGGGCCCCCGGCTCCCACCGGAGCTTCCGCTGGGTGGACGCCCCCGGCGAGGTGGGCTTCCTGCGCAGCTCCCACCTGATCTCCGAGACCTTCGCCCCCGACGCTCCCGCCTTTGGCGGCAGCGGGATGCACATCCACCGGCTGGACCCGGCGGAGATGTACCCCTTCACCACCTGCCTGGCCCACGTGATCTGCGAGGGCACCTATAACAGCAGGGGCGAGTTGTGCGACGCCACCATCCACATGTGGCAGGATACGGAGGGCGGCCTGGACCACATCAAGGCCAAGATCCGCTATTCCGCCGCCCAGGAGCCGCCGGAGTTCATCCTGGAGATGCTCCGGGCCGACCCGGCGGCGGCCAAGGCCCAGCTGGCCCTGGACCGCAGCTGGCACTCCGAGTACGAGACCGCCATGTGGCCCCGGTTCCTCCCCGGGCTGTATGACCTGTGGAAGGACCACCCCGACCCCGCCCAGAGCATCCGCTGCGACCTCGCCGCCGCCTGGGACGAAAACGGACGGCTCCGCTATCTGGCGGAGAACGGCCCGGCTGTGTGATCTGAGTATAAAAAGGGCCCCCTCGGCGATGCCGCGGGGGCTCTTTTTCATGTACTCACTTGTTGCGCAGCATCCGCATGGCGTTGAGGATGGCGATGACGGCCACGCCCACGTCGGCGAACACGGCGGCCCACATGGTGGTCTTGCCCAGGGCGCCCAGAATGAGGAAGGCGGCCTTCACCGCCAGGGCGAACACGATGTTCTCCCGGACGATGCGCATGCACTTGCGGGCGATGTCCATGGCCACGGACAGCTTGGCGGGGTCGTCGTCCATGAGGACCACGTCGGCGGCCTCGATGGCGGCATCCGACCCAAGAGCGCCCATGGCGATGCCCACGTCCGCCCGGCTGAGCACCGGCGCGTCGTTCACGCCGTCGCCCACATAGGCCAGCACGCCCTTCTCGCTCTTCTGGTCCAGCAGCTTCTCCAGCTCGGTGACCTTATCCTCGGGCAGCAGCTGGGCGCGGACCTGATCCAGCCCAAGCTTGGCGCCCACGGCCTCGCCCACGGCCTTGGCGTCGCCGGTGAGCATCACGGTGCGGATGCCCCGGCGCTTCAGGTCCTGGATGGCGGCGGGGGCGGTCTCCTTGATCTGGTCGGCGATGACGGCGCAGCCCAGGTATTTCCCGTCCCGGGCCACGTAGATGAGGGTGCCCACGTCGGTGACCTCCGGGGCGTCCACGCCCTCCCGGGTCATGAGCCGGCGGTTGCCCGCCGCCACGTGGACGCCGTCCACCAGGGCGGTGATGCCGTGGCCGGCGATCTCCTGCACGTCGGTGACCCGGTCCTCGTCGATGTCCCTGCCGTAGGCCCGGCGGAGGGACTGGGCGATGGGGTGGTTGGAGAAGGACTCCGCCAGGGCGGCGGTCTCCAGCAGGTCGTCCCTGTCCACGCCCTCGGAGGGGAGGAGACGGTCCAGCTCGAACACGCCCCGGGTGAGGGTGCCGGTCTTGTCAAAGACCACGGTCTCCGTGCTGGCCAGCAGCTCCAGATAGTTGCCGCCCTTCACCAGCACGCCCTTGGCGGAGGCCCCGCCGATGCCGCCGAAGAAGGACAGGGGCACGGAGATGACCAGCGCACAGGGGCAGGAAATGACCAGGAACATCAGGGCCCGGCCCACCCACACGGACCACTGCCCGGTGATGAGGGAGGGAATGATGGCCAGCGCCACGGCGCCGATGACCACCGCGGGGGTGTAGTACCGGGCGAAGCGGGTGATGAAGTTCTCCGCCTTGGCCTTCTTGCTGGAGGCGTTCTCCACCAGGTCCAGGATCTTGGCCACGGTGGACTGGCTGAAGGGCTTGGTGACCCGCAGCCGCAGCACGCCGGTGAGGCTGACGCAGCCGGAGAGCACCTCGTCCCCGGCCTTGGCGTCCCGGGGGACGGACTCGCCGGTAAGGGCGGCGGTGTCCAGGGCGGAGGAGCCCTCCAGCACCACGCCGTCCAGGGGGATCTTCTCGCCGGGGCGGACCTCGATGATCTCGCCCACGGCCACCTCGTCGGGCTCCACCACGGTGAACTCACCCTCCCGCTCCACCCGGGCGGAGTCGGGCCGGATGTCCATCAGCTGGGCGATGGACCGGCGGGACTTGCCCACGGCGTAGCCCTGGAACAGCTCGCCCACCTGGTAGAACACCATGACGCCCACGGCCTCGCTGTAGTCCCCCAGGATGAGGGCGCCCACGGTAGCCAGAGCCATGAGGAAGTTCTCGTCAAACACCTGGCCGTGGGCGATGTTGCGGACGGCCTTCCACAGCACGTCCCAGCCCGCCACCAGATAGGGCACCAGGTAGGCCGCCAGCTGCCACAGGCCGGTCAGGGGAATGAAATGGAGCGCCAGCAGCAGCACCAGGGCGGCGATGACGCGCACCAGCATCTTTTTTTGTTTCTTCGTCATATGGGACACCTCACAGGCCGCGGGCCGCGGCGTGATTTTTTACTTCAGGTGGATCTCGCAGTCGGGCTCCACCCGCTTGCAGGTCTTGACCACCTGCTTCATGATCTCGTCGAACCGGTCGTCGTCGGCGTCTACGGTCAGCTTCTGGGTGAGGAAGCTGACGGTGGCGTCATGGACGCCGTCCAGCTTGCAGATGGCGTCCTGCATCTTCTGGGCGCAGTTGGCGCAGTCCAGGTCGGTCAGGTTAAAGGTCTTTTTCATGGGAAGTTCCTCCTTATAAATGATTACTCAATGATATGCTCCATGCCCTGGGCGATGATCTTGCGGACATGATCGTCGGCCAGGGAATAAAACACGGCCTTGCCCTCCCGCCGGGGCTTTACCAGGCGGGTGTTTTTCAGCACCCGCAGCTGATGGGACACGGCGGACTGGCTCACGCCCAGCAGTTCCGCGATGTCGCACACGCACAGCTCCGCCTCGAACAGGGCGTAGAGGATCTTGATGCGGGTGGAGTCGCCGAACACCTTGAACAGCTCCGCCAGGTCGTACAGCGCCTCGTCGCCGGGCAGGTCGTGCTCCACCTGGTGCAGGGCCGCCTGGTGGACGGTGTGATCGGTGCAGCACTCGATCTCGGGGATCTCAGGCATTGGGCTCGCCTCCTAAAACAAACATATGAACAACTGTGCATATGATAATATGACTTTGCGGATTTGTCAAGAGGGGGAAGAAAAATTTTTGAAAAAAGAGGTCCGCGGAATTCCGCGGACCTCTTTCGTCTGTATTTGCGGTTTAATACCGGCGGATGACCGCCACCACCTTGCCGAGGATAGAGCAACCCTCGCCGTCGATGGGCTGGTACTCGGGGCTGGAGTTTTCCGGGTAGAGCCATACGTGGCCGTTTTCCCGGCGGTAGGTCTTGACGGTGGCCTCGTCCTCGAAGAGGGCCACCACGATGTCCCCGTTGCGGACGGCCTCCTGCTGGTGGACGATGACGATGTCCCCGGGGAGAATGCCCGCCTCCAGCATGGACTCGCCCCGGACCCGCAGGGCGAAATGCTCGCCGTTGAGGCCGTTGGTGTCGAAGGTCAGATACTCCTCGATGCACTCCTCCGCCAGAATGGGCGTGCCGGCGGCCACGGAGCCCAGCAGGGGCACCTGGTCCTTCCGGTTGTGGGCGCCGTCGGTGATGGAGATGGCCCGGGTCTTGCCCTCCGCCTGACTGATGAGCCCCGCCTCCCGCAGGCCCTTCAGGTGGAAGTGGACCGTGGAGGGGGACTTGAGATCGACGGCCTCGGCGATCTCCCGCACGGAGGGGGGGTAGCCGTGCTCGTCGGTAAAGGACAGGATGTAATCGTAGATCTGCTGCTGCTTGGGCGTCAGTTTGCTCATAACGCAGCCTCCTTCCCGGTCTGGTGTCTTCAGTGTAGCACAGGTCCGCCGATTTGTCAAACGTTTGTTCGAAAAAAGACCGGGAAATTTCTGCGGGGCGACAGGTCCCCCGCAGTTGCAACTTGCGGCGGGATTTGCTATAATTAAAGATAATTTTTATTTTTGAGGATATGACAGCAGTATGAAGTATGAACAGTGGAATCTCCGCACGCCGCCGGACCCCGGCCGTGTGCGGGAGATGGAGCGGGCGGGGATGCCGCCCCTCTGCGCCGCTGTCCTCTGTGCCCGGGGGCTGGACACGCCGGAGGCGGCGGCCCGATTCCTCCGCGACGATCCCGGCTGCCTCCACGACCCCTTCCTGCTCAAGGACATGGACCGGGCAGCGGCGCGCATCCAGGCGGGGCTGGACCGGGGGGAGATCATCGCCGTCTACGGGGATTACGACGTGGACGGCATCACCTCCACCTGCCTGCTCACGGAATTCCTGCGGGAGCGGGGGGGCACAGTGGTCAGCTACATCCCGGACCGGACGGAGGAGGGTTACGGCCTGAACCGCAGCGCTCTGGACCGGCTGAAGGAGCAGCATGTGGGCCTGATCGTCACCGTGGACTGCGGCATCACCGCCGCGGCGGAGGTGGACTATGCCCGGACCCTGGGCATGGACGTGGTGATCACCGACCATCACCAGTGCAAGGACGTCATGCCCGACGCGGCGGCGGTGGTGGACCCCCGCCGGCCGGACTGCGGCTATCCCTTCCCCGAGCTGGCGGGGGTGGGGGTGGCCCTCAAGACCGCCCTGGCCCTGACGGAGCCAGCGGAGCGCCCGGCGGTGCTGGCGCGCTACTGCGAGCTGGCGGCCATCGGCACGGTGGCCGACGTGATGCGCCTGTCCGACGAGAACCGGGCCCTGGTGCGCATGGGGCTGAAGGCCCTGGCCCACACGCAGCGGCCCGGCCTGGCCGCCCTCCTGCGGGAGGTGGGCTGCGGCGGGGGCGTGCCCTCGGCGGTGACCATCGGCTACGGCCTGGCCCCCCGGATCAACGCCGCCGGCCGCATGGAGCAGGCCATGGTGGCCCTGCGCCTGCTCCTCACCCGGGACCGGGCGGAGGGGGAGGACCTGGCCCATGCCCTCTGCGACCTCAACCGCCAGCGCCAGGCCATCGAGCTGGAGATCTTTGAGGACTGCGACGCCCTGCTGGCCCGGGACCCGTCTCTGGCGGGGCCCGCTATCGTGCTGGCCGGCGAGGGCTGGCACCAGGGGGTGGTGGGCATCGTGGCCTCCCGCCTGGCGGAGCGGTACGCCTGCCCCGCCTTTATGATCTGCCTGGACAAGGGGAAGGGCAAGGGCTCCTGCCGGTCCTTCGGCGGATTCAACCTGTTCGGAGCGCTGGAGCAGTGCGCCGGCCTGCTGGAGGGCTACGGCGGCCACGAGCTGGCCGCGGGCTTTACCATCAAAGAGGAAAACATCCCCGCCTTCCGGGCAGCCATGTGCGCCCTGGTGGCGGACTACGCCCGGGGGCACGACATGGCCTCCTCCGCCACGGTGGACGCCGAGATCGAGGACTGCCGGGTGCTCACCGTCCGGCAGGTGGAGGAGCTGTCCCTGCTGGAGCCCTTCGGGTCGGGCAACCCCCGGCCGGTGTTCCTGATCCGCTCGGCGGCGGTGCTCTTCTGCGGGGACGTGGGGGGCGGCCGCCACATGAAGCTGAAGCTGCGCCGGGACGGCACCGCGCTGGACGCCATCTTCTTCTCCGCCAACTCCGCCGCCTGCGGCGTATCCTCCGGGGACCGGCTGGACCTGATCTGCACCCCCCAGATCAACGAGTTCCGGGGGAACCGGACCGTCCAGCTCCAGATCTGCGACGTGCGCCCGGCGCCCTCCCGCTGCCGGCTGGAGCGGGAGCTGTTCCGCCGCCTGGAGGAGGGAGAGCTGCTCTCCCGCTGGGAGGCGGGGCTCATGCTGCCCCAGCGGCGGGATTTCACCCAGCTGTGGCGCTTTCTGGAGGGGTACTGTGCCGCCGGCCCGGCGGTGAGCTCCGCCGAGCATCTGCTGCGGCAGATCACCCGGGGCCAGTCCTCCATCTGCTCCTACGGGCGGGCGCTGGTGTGCCTGCAGGTGCTGGACGACACCGGCCTCATCCGCGTCACCCTGGAGGGCGGCAACGCCACGGTGGAGCTCTGCCGGGACCGCCGGAAGGTGGACCTGGAGCAGGCCGGACTGATGCGCCGCCTGCGGGGCATACTACAATAAGAGCCGCCGGCCCGCCGGGCGGCCCGCAAGACACTCAGGAGGTCCGCTATGGACGAGATCCGCGAACGATATGAACAGCTGGAGCAGCACATCCTGGCCGCCAATCCCAACGCCGACGTGGCCCGGGTGCGCTCCGCCTTTGAATACGCCGACCAGCACCACGGCAAGCAGCTGCGCAAAAGCGGGGAGCCCTACATCACCCATCCCATCGCCGTGGCCGAGATCGTCACCGAGCTGGGACTGGATGTGGATTCGGTCATCGCCGCCCTGCTCCACGACTGCATCGAGGACACCGACTCCACCCACGACGACATCGCCCGGCAGTTCGGCCCCACGGTGGCCGAGCTGGTGGAGGGGGTCACCAAGCTGACCCGGATGCAGTACACCTCCAAAGAGGAGGAGCAGATGGAGAATCTCCGCAAGATGTTCATGGCCATGGCCAAGGACGTGCGGGTGATCCTCATCAAGCTGTGCGACCGGCTGCACAACATGCGCACGCTGGAGTACCAGTCGGAGCGCAAGCAGAAGGAAAAATCCCTGGAGACCATGGAAATTTACGCCCCCATCGCCCACCGCCTGGGTATGCAGCGCATCAAGTGGGAGCTGGAGGACATCTCCCTGCGCTATCTGGACCCCATCGGCTATGCCGACGTCCAGCAGGAGCTGGAGAAGATGACCGCCGAGAACGGCGACTTTCTGGAGCGGATGCAGCGGCAGATCGAGGAGCGGCTGGCGGAGGAGGGCCTGGTGTGCACCGTCTACGGCCGGCTGAAGCACATCTACTCCATCTACCGCAAGATGTACTCCCAGAACAAGACCCTCAAGGAGATCTTCGACATCTACGCCTTCCGGGTCATCGTGCAGGACCTGCCCGCCTGCTACAACGTGCTGGGCAACATCCACGACATGTTCAAGCCCATCCTGGGCCGCTTCAAGGACTACATCAGCACCCCCAAGCCCAACGGCTACCAGTCCCTGCACACCACGGTCATCGGCAGCGAGGGCATCCCCTTCGAGGTGCAGATCCGCACCTGGGCTATGCACCAGACGGCGGAATACGGCGTGGCCGCCCACTGGAAGTACAAGCAGGGCATGGCCAACGCCAAGCTGGGCACCGAGCAGGAGTTCGAGTGGGTGCGCAAGCTGCTGGAGAGCCAGCAGGACACCGACCCGGACGAGTTCGTCCGCACCCTGAAGGTGGACATGTTCGCCGACGAGGTGTTCGTATTCACCCCCAACGGCGACGTGAAGAGTCTCCCCGCCGGGGCCACCCCCATCGATTTTGCCTACGCCATCCACTCCGCCGTGGGCAACGCCATGACCGGCGCCCGGGTGAACGGCCGCATCGTCACCTTTGACACGCCGCTGAAAAACGGCGACATCGTGGAGGTCATCACCTCCCGCTCGGCCAAGGGCCCCAGCCGGGACTGGATGAACATCTGCAAATCCAACGAGGCCCGCAACAAGATCCGCCAGTGGTTCAAGAAGGAGCGCCGGGAGGAGAACATCGCCACCGGCCGGGCCTCCTTCGAATCCGAGCTGAAGCACCTGGGCCTGTCCATGGCGGCCATCACCGTCACCCCGGAGGTGCTGGACGCCATGCTGAAGCGGGTGCGCTTCGGCTCCCTGGACGAGCTGTACGCCGCCATCGGCTACGGCGGCATGTCCGCCCAGAAGGCCGCCGGCCGCATGAAGGAGGAGCTGACCCGCATGGGCCGGCTGGAGCGCCAGGCCGCCGAGCGGCAGGCGTTCCAGGAGGCGGCCGCCGCCGGCGAGACCATCTATCCCTCCGGCAAGCCGGCGGCCCCCAAGCCCGTCCACTCCCGCAACGGCGTCATCGTGGCGGGGCTGGACAACTGCATGGTGAAGTTCTCCAAGTGCTGCACTCCCGTGCCCGGGGACCCCATCGTGGGCTTCATCACCCGGGGCTACGGCGTGTCCATCCACCGGCAGGACTGTCCCAACGCCGCCCTCTCCCGCCGCAAGCCGGAGGAGGCAGGCCGCTGGGTGGAGGCGTCCTGGGCGGAGGATACGGAGCTTTCCAGCTACCGCACGGCGCTGGACATCTCCGCCAAGGACCGGGACAACCTGACCCTGGACGTGGCCATGGCCCTCTCCGCCCAGAAGGTGAAGGTGAACAACCTCATGGCCCGCAGCCAGCCCGACGGCTACGCTCTCATCGCCCTGGAGCTGACGGTGAAGGACCGGAAGGAGCTCACGTCGGTGATCAACAAGCTGTCCCAGATCCCCGGGGTCATTTTCGTCCAGCGCGCCGGGGGCTGAGTATCCTGCCCGCCGCGGGCGGGACGAGGGCGCCGCTCCGCGCGGCAGCGGTTCCTTTTTGTACACGCAAAAAGGAGCCAAAAACGTGTTCAAGGGGCTGCCCGCCCCTTGAAAATCCCGCCAGCCGGTCCTTTGGTGCGTTCTTCTTCGTCCGGCGCTGTGGTAAAACGCATTGTCTCTGCGTCGCCCCCGCGTCCGCTTCGTGCGGATATAGAAATCGGCATATGCCGCGTTCGAAATGCGCCTGGTGCGGTGGTATCCCCCCCTGTCATTCTGAGGTGCGAAGCACCGAAGAATCTTTTCGGCAAGATCCTTCGCTCCGCTCAGGATGACAAACAGGGGGGCGCTCAGGATGACAAATAGGGCCCGGATGCCCTCATCGGGCCGTATCCCCGCGCGGCGGAGACATCCCCCGTCCCCGCCGCGCGGGGATACGGGGCCGCAGGGGCAAGGCCCCAGGCAAACTGATAAAGGAGACTGATCTTCCATGTCCACACCCGCCTTTCAGCCGCTGCTCTTCGGCGGCGACATCAACGTCTACAGCGTCGCCCGGGCCTTTCACGAGGCCTACGGCGTCAAGTCCATCGCCTACGGCAAATATATCTCCTTCCCCTGCGCGTACAGCTCCATCATCGACTACCGCCCCTGCCCGGACAACGAGGACCCGGACACCTTCCTGCGCAACGTGAAGCAGGTGTGCGCCGAGTGCGCGGGCAAGACGGTGCTGGTCATCGGCTGCGGCGACAGCTATGTGAAGCTGGCCGCCCACCTGAAGGATCAGTTCCCCTCCAACGCCAGGTGCAACTACATTTCCGGCGAGATGCTGGACATGCTCACCGACAAGGAGCAGTTCTACGCCCTGTGCGACAGGTACGGCATCGACCACCCGGCCACCTTCGTGTACGACGGCTCCATGGGCCACGACTTCACCCTGCCCTGGGGCGCGCCCTACATCGCCAAGCCCGCCGACGGCGTGGCCTACTGGGCCACCGGCCACAACGAGCTGAAAAAGGTCTACATCTGCCAGACGTGGGAGGAGCTGCTGGCCGCGCTGGACGAGGTGTACGCCGCCGGCTACCCCGGCCACATGATCCTCCAGGAGTTCATCCCCGGGGACGACACCTATATGCGAGTGCTCACCAACTACTCCGACACCCACGGGAAGGTCAAGCTCATGTGCCTGGGCCATGTGCTGCTGGAGGAGCACTCCCCCCACGGCATCGGCAACCACGCCGTCATCATCACCGAGCACGACCAGACCCTGTGCGATTCCATCCGCGCCATGCTGGAGGACCTGCACTATGTGGGCTTCTCCAACTTCGACATCAAGTACGACATGCGGGACGGCAAGTACAAGGCCTTTGAGATCAACTGCCGCCAGGGCCGCAGCAATTACTACGTCACCGGCTCCGGCCACAACATCGCCGAGTATCTGGTGGGCGACCTGCTGGAGGGAAGGGACCTGCCCCTCACCGTGGTGGAGGACGACACCATCTGGCGCATGATCCCCCGGCGGCTGGCCTATACCTTCATCCCCAAAAGCTACCACGCCCGGATGAAGGAGCTGTTCCGCAAGGGGGCGGACCACCACTCCATGGAGTACCGGCCCGACTACACCGCCAAGCGCATCTGGCGCATCTGGAAGAACCACATCGGCACCTATGTGCGCTTCTGCAAGCACAACCAAAGGCCCGCCGACTAAGGAGACTTGTCCATGAAGGAACAGAAATTGGGGATCCTGGGCGGCATGGGCCCCCAGGCCACCCAGGTGTTTTACCAGTTCGTGCTGGACCGCACGGACGCCGCCCGGGATCAGGACCATCTGCCCACCCTCATCCTGTCGGACACCAAGATGCCCGACCGCACCGCCGCCATCCTCTCCGGCGACACGGAGGGGCTCTACCGGCGGCTGCTGGGGGACGCCAGGCTGCTGGAGCAGTGCGGCTGCACCGCCGTGGCCATCCCCTGCAACACCTCCCACTACTTTGCCGACCGGCTCCAGAGCGAGCTGTCCATCCCCATCGTCCACATGATCCGGGAGACTGCCGCCGCCCTGGCCGCCCAGGGGAAGAAGCGCCCGGGCATCCTGGCCACCGACGGCACCATCCAGACCGGCCTGTACCAGAAGGAGTGCGCCGCCCTGGGGCTGGAGGCCGTGGCCCCCGACCCCGCCAGCCAGAAGCTGGTCATGTCCATCATCTACGACGAGATCAAGCAGGGGGAGCGGGGCAGCCGGGAGAAGTTCGCCCAGATCGACCGGGCCATCCGGGCCGCCGGGTGCGACTGCGCCATCCTGGCCTGCACGGAGCTGTCCGTGTTCGCCACCTACTACACCCTGCCCCCCTTTTATCTGGACGCCATGATGGTCATGGCCGAGCGGGCGGTGGAGCGCTGTGGCTATCCCCTGCGTATGATCTGAAGGGTTTTATACCATGCGTATTGAAACTGACCGTCTGACCGTGCGGCCCTTCGCCCTGTCCGACGCCGCCGACCTGCAGGAGATCCTGGGCGATGCCGAGACCATGCGCTTCTGCGAGCCGCCCTACAGCCCGGAGCAGACCGCCCGCTTCCTCGCGGAGTTCTGCATCGGCAGAGGGGGCGCGCTGGCCGCGGAGCGCCGGGCGGACGGCAAGGTCATCGGCTATCTCCTGTTCAGCGGGCTGGACTCCGGCTGCTGTGAAATGGGCTGGTTTTTCAACCGGGCCGTCTGGGGCATGGGCTTTGCCCGTGAGGCCTGCGCCGCCGTGGTGCGGTACGCCTTCACCGCGCTGGCGGTCCGCCGCATCTGGTGCGAGACCATCGACCCCGGCCGCTCCGCCGCCCTGGCGCGGAAGCTGGGCATGCGGCCGGAGGGCGTCCAGCGGCAGCACGTCCGCGCGCCCGGCGGAGACTGGGCGGACGTGTACCTGTTTGGCCTGCTGCGGGAGGACTACTGGAAAGCAAGTGAGGTTTGACCATGGAATTGACGCTGTATTCCCTCAATGACTATCTCCGCCTGCTGGAGGACGAAGGCCTGCTGGCCGCCCCGGTACCTGCGGGCCTTGACCCGGCCCGCACGGTGGAGCTGGTGACCTGCAGCTCCCAGGAGTGCGTCCCCGGGACCCTGTTCATCCGCAAGGGGGCCCACTTCAAGCCGGAGTATCTGGCGGACGCCGCCCGCCGGGGGGCCTTTGCCTACGTCAGCGACGCCCCCGATCCCGCCGCCGGTCTGCCCTGTATTCAGGTGAACGACCTGCGCCGGGCCATGGCTCTGCTGGCTGTGCGGTATTACAACGACCCCTCCCGGGACCTGTCAGTCATCGGCATCACCGGCACCAAGGGCAAGTCCTCCACCGCCTACTACGTGAAGGCCATTCTGGACTGCCATCTGGCCCCCGCCGGGAAGCGCTGCGGCGTCATCTCCTCCATCGACACCTATGACGGCGCGGAGGAGTTCGAGTCCCACCTGACCACGCCGGAGCCCCTGGAGCTCCAGCGGCACCTGGCCAACGCCCGGGCGGCGGGGCTGGGCTATGTGGTGATGGAGGTGTCCAGCCAGGCCCTGAAATACCACCGCACCCTGGGGATGCGCTTTGCTGCCGCCGCCTTTCTGAACATCGGCCGGGACCACATTTCGCCCATTGAGCACCCGGATTTTGAAGACTACTTCCAGTCCAAGCTGAAGCTGTTCGCCCAGGCGGAGGTGGCCTGCGTCAATCTGGACTGCGAGCGGGCGGACGACATCCTGGCCGCCGCCCGGGCTGCCTGCCCGAAAGTGCTCACCTTCTCCCGGCGGGAGGACTCCGCCGACCTGTACGGCAGCGGCGCGGCCAAGGAGGGCCACGGCTCCCGGTTCCACGCCAGGGGCCTGGGGCTGGACGGGGACTTCACCCTCTCCATGCCGGGGCTGTTCAACGTGGACAACGCCCTGGCGGCCATCGCCCTGTGCCGCTGCCTGGACATCCCGGAGGGCACCATCGCCGCCGGCCTGGCGGAGGCCCGGGTCCCCGGCCGCATGGAGGTCTACGCCAGCCGGGACGGCATGATCACCGCCATTGTGGACTACGCCCACAACCGCATGAGCTTTGAGACGCTGTTCCGCTCCGTCCGGGAGGAGTACCCCGGCCGGCGCATCGCCGCCGTGTTCGGCTGCCCGGGGGGCAAGGCCTTTGAGCGGCGGCGGGATCTGGGAGAGGTCGCCGGCCGGTGGTCCGACCTGGTGGTGCTGACGGAGGAGGACTCCGGCGAGGAGGACACCCTCTCCATCTGCTGGCAGATCGCCGGATATGTGGACGACCAGGGCTGCCCCGTGGCCGTTGAGCCCGACCGGGGCGCGGCCATCCGCCTGGCCCTGACGGAGTGCGAGCCGCCGCTGGTGGCCCTCATCACCGGCAAGGGGGCCGAGACCCGCCAGAAGCGGGGCACCGCCTATATCGACACCCCCTCCGACGTGGACTATGTGAAGGAGTTCCTGGCGGAGTACGACAGGACCCATTCAGAATAAAAAATTCCCGGAGCCAGGCGGCTCCGGGAATTTTTTGCCTGATTCAGTTGGCGCTGACGGTCCAGAGGAGGAGCACGGCCTCGCTCCGGGTGCAGTCGGCGGCGGGATCGGCGGCGGCGTCCACCATGCCGGCCTGGGCGGCCCAGGTCATGGCGGCCTCATAGAAGGTGCTGCCCGTGCCGGTCTGGCCGGCGGCCCGGTAGAGCATGGTCACAAACTGGGCCAGGGAGCAGTCGGCGCTGGGGGAGAACTGGCCCGCGCCGGTGCCGTTGGTGATGCCCTGTCCGACGGCCCAGGCCACGGCCTGGGCGTACCAGGCGCTGTCAGCCACGTCGGAGAAGGCGCTGCCGCTCTCGGCCACGGGGCAGCCGGCGGCCCGCCACAGCAGGGTCACGGCCTGGGCCCGGCTGCACACGGCGTCGGGGGAGAAGGCGGCGCTGCCGGTGCCGTTGGTGACGCCCATGGAGGCGGCCCAGAGCACGGCCTCGGCGTAGTCCGCGTCGGCGGCCACGTCGGTGAAGGAGAAGGAGGCGGCGACGTAATCCTCCTCGGTGAGGGCGTGGGCAAAGAGGAAGTTGCTGAGGTAGGCGTACTCGTCCCGCTGGTGGACCTTGTGGGTGAGGGAGTTGGCGAAGAGCACCACGTCAAGGCCGTCCTGCTGGTAGGCGAAGCCCTGGACGGAGCCGTTCAGGTAAGCCTCCCAGCCCGCCTGCCGCTCGGGGGTGTTGGTGGGGACAAAGCCCTCGGTGGGGGTCTTGGAGCCGTCCACCTGCACCAGCACCTGCGCGCCCTCGGGGATGGCGGAGAAGTAGCCGAGGCCGTAGGCATAGAGGGTGTCGTCGCCGTCGGAGACATAGCTGGCGTTCACCAGAGACTGGGTGGGATAGGTCACGAAGGTCAGGCAGTCCATGGCCCCGCTGAGGCCGGTGCGCACGGTGCCGGGGATCAGGTCGGCGGCCGCCTGGGCGGTGTAGCCCAGGTAGGGCAGGCCGGACTTCACGGCCTCCTTCACGGCGTCGGTCAGCTTGGACGCGCCCACCACGGCGTCGGCCTTGGAGACGTCCTCGGTGACGGTAAAGCCCATGAGGGCCATGGCGGCGTTGTCATAGTTCCAGGCGGCGGCGCTGCCGATCTGGGCGGTGTAGAGGAAGCCGGAGGTGCTCTCGGCGGGAATGCCGGGCACGTAGACCACGGGGGACTTGCCGATGACCTTGGCGGTCACGTCGGCGGCGGAGACGCCGGTGCCGGTGATGAGGTACTTGCCGGCGACAGAGAGGTAGTCGGCATAGGAGCAGATGAAGTCGCCCGCATACTGGCCCTCGGTGACCATGCCCACGGTCTTGCCCGCCTTCAGCAGGGCGTTGACGGCGGCGGTGGAGTCCTCGGAGGAATTGGAGATGATGACATCCTGGCCCTTCACGCCGGAGAAATAGGAGACGATGGTCTTGACGTAGGCCACGGCGGCGTCATGGTCCATGTCGGGGCCGCAGACGGCGGCGATGGTCTCATACACGGCGGGCTTGGCCACGGTGACCGCGTCGAAGCCCCGGGTGGCGCCGAAGGAGGTGATGCCCTCGGAGTAGAGGACGGTCCAGGAGTTGATGAGGGTGCCGTCGTAGAGGGCGCCGTTGGCCACGCTCCGCTTGGCCTGATACATGGACACGATGAGGGTGCCTGCGGGGTAGGTGACGCCGTCATAGGTGAAGGCGTCGGTGGTGAGGTTGACCTTCACGTCGTTCCGGGTGAGCCACTCCATCATGTCGGCGGCGGCCTGGAGGTTGCTCTGGTTCACGCCGTCCAGGGGGATGATGTAGCACTCGGGGTAGAAGTTGCCGTTCTCGCCCTCGCCGGTGAACTCGGGCCGGAACAGGTCCATCTCCGCGCCCTCCACGTCGTTCTGGTCGCACAGCCACTGGCCCACCAGCTCAAAGGCGTCGGAGTTCAGGTTGTGGACGCCCCGCTGATAGATCTTGGTCTGGGCGGTGAGGTAGCCGAACTTCTCGGCGGCCACATAGGCGGCCTGACCGAGGATGCCGTACTGGACGGCCTGGGCGGTGTCATCGCAGTAGGCGGGCAGCTCCACGGTGTAGGACACGGTGCCCTGCAGCATGGCGAACTGGGGGGTGTAGCTGGTGGACATATCGTCCCAGGGGTCCTCCCAATAGGTGTCGGTGCCCTCGCCGGTGTAGGTGAGGTAGTCCCGCTGGGGGATGACGTAGCTGTTGTAGCCGTCGTTATTGGCGGCCGCCGCGATGCCCAGGGCCTCGCCGCCGCCCATCAGGTGCTCGCCCAGCAGGTCGTACTCAAAGTTGGGCTCGTGGGGGGGATCGCAGGGCTCGCACTGGAAGGCCTTCACCCGGCCGTGGAACTCCGCGAAGGACACGGGGTTGAAGGCGGCGATCAGCTGCTGCATATTGGCGGTCTCGGCGGTGGTCTGGAAGGAATTGTCCCGGTTCAGATCATAGCCGTTGGAGGAGTGCCGGGTGAGGTAGGTCCGGCCGTCCACGTTCTCCTCGGGCACCAGGATGAAGAACACGTCGGACAGCAGCTCGTCCTTCACGCTGACGGTCTCGGTCTCCACGGTGTAGTACTTCTCAAGATCGACCTTGCCGGACAGGCCGTTGTTGTCCACGGTGAGGTAGCCCAGATAGGTGGCCTTGTCCTTCACCAGATCGGGGACGGCCACGCTGCCGGCCTCGCCCACAGGGCCCATCTCCTTGGCCAGCTC
Source organism: Anaerovibrio sp. (assembly GCA_963647775.1). GTDB lineage: Bacteria > Bacillota > Clostridia > Oscillospirales > Oscillospiraceae > Enterenecus. The sequence goes on along the minus strand of CAVJBM010000241.1, from coordinate 4,352 downwards.
GGCCTCGCCCTCGGCGGTGAAGCCGGTGAGCACCTTGTAGGAGATGGTCTTCTCGCTGACGATCATCTTGGCGAAGTCCAGCACGCCGTCGGTGGCGGCGGTCTCGTTAGAGTGGATGTTGGAGTACATCACGGGTACCCGGATGTCGTCCAGCTCACCGGCGGCCAGCTTGGCCAGCACGCCGTCGGGGTCGGTCTCGGCCTCTTCGGTCAGCTTGAGCCAGGCCTCCACGCTGCTCTGGCTGTCGGCCACGATGAGGTAGGGCATATCCCGGCCGGCGGTGGACTGGCCCATGGACAGCTTCTTCACATACAGGCCGTTGGCGGTGCCGGCGGCCTCGATGGCCTCCAGCTCCTTGTAAATCTCCCACATGGTGTTGAACTTCTCATAGGGGGCCACCTTCACCGGGGCGGAGCCCACGGTCTCGCCGCCGATCTGGGCGGTGAGGTCGAAGTAGCCGCACACGTCCATGTACCAGCCGCCGTTGGTGTGGGGCACGCTGTAGTCCGGGCTGGTCTCGCCGGTGCGCCAGTTGGTGGAGCAGAAGTAGTTGTTCACGTGGAAGGTGACGGCCAGGGCCGGGTCGGCGTCGGTGCCGGCGGCGGCGACGGTCACGTCGGTGAACTGGGCGCCGCCGTCCTGGGTGAGCCAGTCGGCCAGGGCGCCGCCCTCGGTGCCATAGGGGTAGAGCTCCTCATTGAGGTAGGGCTTGCTGTGGTCCTTCAGCAGGGAGAGCTCCACGCTCCCCGCCTCCGCGGCGGCGGCCAGGTCGGCCTTGCTCACGCCGGTGACGGGGATGGTCAGGCTGATGTCCTGCCCCTCCTCCCCGGCCACCAGAGAGATGACCGCGTCCACGTCAAATTTCGTCCCCAGCAGGGGATCGTCCACAGGGTTCAGTGTTTCCACGCTCACTGCCCCGGCGGAGGTGACCGCCAGCGACAGCGTCATCAGCAGGGCCAGCAGGAAGGCCAGTGCTTTGCTCGGTGTGTGTGTCTTGTGCTTCATAGTATTCTCCTTCTGCCCTGCCCTTCTGTTGGGGGAGGCGGTGTGATGTACTAAAGTATACTCTGTAAGTTATTCGTCGTCAATTGAATAAATATACAAAATATTCGGTGATGTTGCTTTTTGTTGTGTATAATATTCGTTCCGAATGGCACAAACGCTCCCCTCCGCATAGACTGACGCGGAAAGGAGCGCTGCCCATGAAGCTGACTGAACTGGCGGCTGCCGCCGGTCTTGATTGCCCCGCCCAGGCGGAGATCACCGCCCTCACCTGCCGGAGCTCGGAGGTGACCCCCGGCGCGCTGTTCGCCGCCCTGGAGGGGGCCCGGGCCGACGGCAGGGACTACATACCGGAGGCGGCGGCCCGGGGAGCCGCCGCCGTCCTCTGCGGCGGGGCGGCGGAGGCCCCCGTCCCCGTGCTGGCCGCCCCGGAGCCCCGGGAGGCTCTGGCCCGCATGGCCGCGGCCTTCTATGGCCGGCCGGGGGACGCCATGACCCTCGTCGCCGTCACCGGCACCAAGGGCAAGACCACCACCGCCCACATGCTGCGGGACATCCTGCTGGCCGACGGCCGCACCGTGGGCATGCTCGGCACCCTGGGGGCCTTTCTGGGGCGGGAGCGCCTGGCCCCCGCCGCCAACACCACGCCGGAGCCCATCGCCCTCCACGCCCTTCTGCGCCGCATGGCGGACGCCGGGGCCACCCATGTGGTGATGGAGGCCTCCAGCCAGGCCATGAAGCTCCATCGCCTGGCGGGGCTCACCTTTGAGATCGCCCTGTTCCTGAACCTCTCGCCGGACCACATCGGCCCCGGGGAGCACGCCGACCTGGCCGAGTACCGCGCCTGCAAGGCCGCCCTGTTCCGCCAGTGCAGGCTGGCCCTGGGCAATGCCGCCGACCCCGCCTGGCCCCTCATGGCCGCCCAGACCCCCGCCGCCCGGGCCGTCGAGCCCCTGCCTATCCGCCGGGGGGCGGGCCTGACCACGGAGACAGGCCCCTTCACCGTCCCCATGCCGGGGGCCTTCAACGGCGAAAACGCCCGGGCGGCCATCGCCGCGGCCCGGGCCCTGGGGGTGGGGGACGCCGCCATCGCCGCCGGGCTGGCCGGCTGCCGCGTCCCCGGCCGGTGCGAGCTCTGCCCCGTCCCCGCGCCCTTCTCCGTGGTCATCGACTACGCCCACAACGGCGCGGCCATGCGGTCCCTGCTGTCCGCCCTGCGGCCCTGCGGGCGGATCATCGCCGTGTTCGGCGCCGGGGGCGACCGCCCGCCCATGCGGCGGCACGACCTGGCCCGGGCGGCAGCCGGGGGCGCGGACTTCGCCGTCCTCACCGCCGACAACCCCCGCAGCGAGGACCCGGCCGCCATCTGCGCCCAGATCGCCGCGGCCATGCCCGACCTGCCCCACGCCGTCATCCCCGACCGGGCGGAGGCCATCCGGTACGCCCTGGACATGGCCCGGCCCGGGGACGTGGTGGCCCTGCTGGGCAAGGGCCACGAGGAATACATGGAGGTCTCCGGCCGGCGCATCCCCTTCTCGGAGCGGGCGGTGGCGGCGGACTATTTCGCGGGCGGCTGAACCCCCGTTGCACACAAACGGGCAACAAAAGTGCCCCTATCCCTTCCTTTTGGGAGGGATAAAACATGAATCAGACCGAAACCTATCAGCTGAACCTCATCGAGAACGCCGACGCCTTTTCCCCGGAGCCCATCAACGCCAACACCCGGGCCATCGAGAGCAAGCTGCTGGCCCTGGCGGGCAGCGCGGTGCGGGCCGCCGTGGGCACCTACACCGGCGACGGCGGCGCGGGCGAGGAGGCCCCCTGCACCCTGACCCTGGGCTTCCGGCCCAAATTCCTGCTGGTCATCGGCGAGGGCTACACCTGCGCCTTCGCCGGGGGCTGCGCCAAGGGCTACGGCGACCGGCACGACGTCCCCGGCGTGACCAACGTGGTGCAGGCCGTCACCTGGACGGACACCGGCGTGTCGTGGTACGTGACGGCGGCGTCCACCACCAGCGGCAGCTTCAACGTCTCCGGCGGCTCGGGGTATCAGCTGAACCTCAGCGGGCGGACGTACTACTACTTCGCCATCGGCTGAGGGCACGCCCCGGCGGTTTGCGCCGGGGCAAAAGCAAAAATCGGGCCCCCGCTCATCGGAGCGGGGGCCCGGTTTTTTAGATCATGCTCACCGGAAGCGGTCAGCCCTTGGCGGTGACGCCGGTGATGAAGATCACAACGACTTCCTCAGCAGCCGTGTCGACCACGATGGTGACAGTGATGGTGTTGTCGGCGGAAGCGGTGTGGATCTCGTTCACGGTGGTGAGGGTGTCGACCTCGTCCTCGGCGATCTCAGCGGCAGTGCGCAGATCGACGATGGCGGCATCAACGGCCTCGTAGTCAGAGAAGGAGGTGGTGGTGATCTTGGTGCCGAACTTGCCGGTGTAGGTCTCGCCAGTCTTCAGGGCCGCGTCTTCCTTGCTGGTCAGCGTGTACACGCCGTCGGTGATCTTGTAGCTGTAGAAGCCAGCAGCCAGGGAGGCGTTGGTGGCCTCGATGGTCAGCTTCTCGCCGGTGGCGGCGGAGTAGACCTCGTACTCATACTTGTAGGTGCCAGCCGCGGCGTCCAGAACGGTCTTGACGGTGTCGCTCTGAGCCTTGTAGACGTACAGGATCTCGTCAGCGGCAACGCCCGCGTCAACATAGGAGGTACCGGCGATGACAGCCACAACGATGTAGTTGCCGTCGGCATCCTTGGTGACCAGAGCCTTAGCGCCGCTGTCGACCTTGGCATTGATGCCGCCGGTGAGGACGGTGGTCTTCAGGGTGGCCTTCGTGCCCTGCACGAAGACGTACTTGGTGGCATCGTTCACATACACCTTGCCGGCGCTGGTGGTGACAGTGGTCTTGCCAGCGGCGAGATCAGCACTGAAGGCAGCGGCGAACACGGGGGCGGTGTCACTGTTGTAGGCAGCGGGAGCGTCAGAGACGGTCTTGATGCCCAGGCTGTCCATGACGGCCTGCTCGGCAGCCTTCTCGCCGCTATCACCCTTGCTGGACTGGGCGGCGGCATAAGTGACGAACTTGCCGGCATCCAGGGTCTTCACACCAACGAGGGTGGTGTCATCACCAGTCTTCTGCCAGCCGATCAGGACCTTGCTCTCAACGCCGTTCAGGTCAACGATCTGAGCGTAGTAAGAGGTGGTGCCGTCGATGGGCTGACCATACTCGTCCTTAGAAGCATCGGTGGCGATGTTATAAGTAGCGACCAGGTAGTAGATGCTGGGGATGGTGGGGACCTCGTCCTCGGTGACGACGGTCTCCAGAGCGCCCTGCTCGTTGATCACATAGAC